>NZ_JAGIQD010000009.1:0-262716 GCF_017815045.1 Burkholderia sp. CpTa8-5 | reverse complement strand
ATCACTTCATAAACCTGACTTACTTTAGTGTGAGACTCTTGATACTTTCGCTATCTGATCCGAGGATCAGCTCGCTTTCATCAAGCGCCCACACTTATCGGCTGTTAATTTTTAAAGAGCATTCTGCGAGGAACTTCGTGATTCCCGGCAGCGCTGCGTTTTCAGCAGCAGAGAAGCGAGATTATCAACCGTTTTTTGAGACTCGTCAACAACTTTTTTAACTACTTCGTTGCGACGACTGCGGTTTAATTTCGCGTGCACTGGAATCGATAAAACCGACTTCAACAGCACCGCTTCCCTCTTCTCCCCCCGCGCTGCGTTTCCGTTAGCGCGAAAGAGGCGTGATTCTATGCATCCGCCCCGGTCTCCGCAACCCCTTTTGTGAAATATTTTTGACGTGCTATGGCGGGGACCGCCGAGCCTTCCCAGTGCTCATATATAAGACGACACGGCAGGCGCAGCCTCGGTCGCCCTTGAACAGCCCCACCGTATCGAACGCAACCTTCCGTCGATTACCGCCCGACCATCGCCCTCACCACGCCGTCCCGCCGAATCAGCCCGTGATACAGCGCCGCCGCAAAGTGCGCGAGGAACGTCAGGAAGAAGAGATAGGCCAACACGCGATGCGCGACCCGAAGCCACGCGAACGTCACCGGATCGGCCGACACCAGCGCCGGCAGCTGCACACCGCCGCCCAACGTCACCGGATACCCGCCCGCCGACAGCATCGCCCAGCCGATCAGCGGCATCGACACCATCAGCGCATACAGCACGAGATGCGACCCGTGCGCGGCCACCTTCTGCCACCACGGTAGATCGTCGGGCAACGCCGGCGGCTTCGACAGCATTCGCACCACGATCCGCACGCACACCAGCACCAGCACGGCCACGCCCAGCGGCTTGTGAATCGCCACCAGGATCTCGTGCCGCCCGGAAACCGACGCCACCATCCCCACCCCGATGAACAGCATCGCGAGAATCATCGCGGCCATCACCCAGTGCAGCACCCGCGCCGGCAAACTAAACGTCGTCGAAACCTTCATCACCGTCCCTCCCCACTCACTCGCGCCACGCCTGCCACGCCGGCCTCTTCACTCGTGCGCCGCAGATACGAATCCGCATACGCGGCCGAACGCGCCGCCAGCAACGGATCGCCCGACACCTGAATCCCCTGCGGCAGCACCGTCGGGTCGTAGTTCACGTCGCGGCACGGGCCGCTGTCCTGCGCCTCCACGCGATCGAGCACGAGCGTGCCCGCATCGATCGTCGTGCGCTGCGCGGGCCAGACCTTCGTCGCGTCGTCCACCGGGTCGCCGGGCTCCGCCAGCGTCACCAGCAGCTTCCACTTCTGCGGGCCGGCCGCGATGCGCTGCGTCACGTCCTGTTGCAGCACGTTCGGATCCGCGGCCGTCGCAACGTCACCGGCGCCCGCCGTCTGCTCCGGCACGACGCGCCACCGCACCGCCTGGCGCTTGCCGGCCGCATCGACGAAGTAGAACGCGTTCAGCCCGTAATAGCTTTCGGTGACGTAGCTCGCGCTCGGCTTCGCACCCTTCACCCATTGCAGGAACGCGCCGGCTTCCGGGTGCGCGCCGAAGAACGCCTTCACCTTCGCCGAATCGGGCTTGCCCGTCTTCGGATCGGGCCGGGTCGCGAGCGTCTGCTCGTAGAACGCCTGCGGCGTCGCCACCGGAAACACCGGCATCGCGTTCATCCCGGTCCGCCATTGCTCGCCGTCCGGCGCGGTGAGCTTCAGCGCGAGGCTGCGGATCGGCACGCTGCTGTCCGGCGCATAAGGATTCCCGCCCGGCAACGCGAAGCGCCCGACCACCGGCGTGCGCACCGCCTTGAAGAACGGCGCGACCGAATACGCGCTCGCGGCGCCGTTGCCTTCGAAATAGCCGGTCACGCACACGCCCTTCGCGTGATTGCGCCGGTAGCCGGGATGGATGCCGCTGTTGGTCTGCAGCGCGTCGACGAGCCGGTGCGGGGTCAGACGCGCCGGCGCGAGCCATCCGCCGGCATACCCGAACGCCGCGGCCACGCCGGCCACCGCGCCGCCGATCACGGCCCAGCGCCACCACCCGCGCCCGGGCTCGCGCTGCGGCGAAGAAGAAGATTGCTTCATGAATGCACTCCCGATCGTCAGATCATTGTCGAACGCGTGTAGGACGCCGCCCACGCCGCTTTATTCCACGAAGAATTTTTTCGTATGCTGGAGGGAATAACCGATGCCGGCCGGCGTCCTACGCGGCATCCACGACCCTTTCGGCAACCGGCCCAGCCATGCCCTCCACCGCCCTCGACGACGAAGCATTGCGCGAACTCATCCCCAGGCTGCGACGCTTCGCGCTCTGGCTGGCGCGCGACGTCCATGCAGCCGACGATCTCGTCCAGTCGACGCTCGAGCGCGCGTTGTCGCGCTGGACGAGCCGTCGCGACGACGCATCGCTGCGCAGCTGGCTCTTCACGATCCTGTACCGGCAGTTTCTCGACGGCAAACGCAGCGCGAAGCGCTACGCGTGGCTGCTCGGCCGCATCGGCAACGACGACGAAGCGCACTGGCCGTCCGCCGAACGCGAATTCGCGGCGCGCGCGACGCTCGAAGCGTTCGGCCGGCTCTCGGACGAGCAGCGCAGCCTGCTGCTGCTCGTCGCGGTCGAGGGCTTCACCTATCAGGAAGCGGCCGACCTGCTCGACGTGCCGATCGGCACCGTGATGTCGCGGCTCTCCCGCGCGCGCCAGGCGCTGCGCCAGCTCAGCGACGGTGAACTTCCCGCTCCTTCCTTGCGGTTGATGAAAAAATGAACACGCCTCCGAACGAACATGACCTTCAGGCCTATGTCGACGGCCAGCTCGACGACGATGCGCGCGCCGCGGTCGAGCGCTATCTCGCGCTGCATCCGGCGCGCGCGGAACAGGTGAAGCAATGGCAACAGGACGCGCAGCGGTTGCGGGCCGCGCTGGAGAGCGTGCGGATGCCGGCCGATAACCCTGCGCTGGATCCGGCGGCGATTCGCGGCCGGCGGGCCGAACGCTCCCGGATGCGGTTCGCGATGGCGGCTTCGTTCGTATTCTGTGTTGGGCTCGGGACGTTCGGCGGCTGGCAGGCTCGCGGGTGGAACGCGGCGCCGCCTATCGCGCCGATGAGCGATGCGGTCAAGGCTTACCAGATGATGGTGGTCGATCGGACGGCCAAGGTCGATTACCGGCCGACCGGTGCGGGCGATTTGCAGGGATGGCTCACCAAAGGCGTGGGCGCATCGGCGAAGCTGCCGGATTTGAGCGCGGCGGGGTTCAGGCCGGTCGGTGGGCGGTTGTTCACGACGGACAGCGGGGCGACTGCCGCGATGGTGCTCTATGAGGATGATGCGGGACGGACGCTGAGCTTCTATCTCCGGCCGGCGGAATCGGGACATCGGCTGCTGCCGAACGGGCAACGCGTGGATGGCGCGCTGCTCGCGCGGTATGGATCGGTGAATGGGCTCAACTATGCGGTGGTCGGGCCGGCGGGGAGTCTTGGCGAGAAAGCAGTCGTGCAGGCGCTCGATCAGCAGACTTGAAGCGGTAGGATGCGCGCCCGGCTGGCGGTTGGTCGTGGCCGTCAGCGCCTTTTGTGGCGCGGCTTGGCGGGCTTGAACGGGCGCATGCTCACCGCTCGAATGCACAGCGTTTCGACTGACTTTCCTCGGCAGTTATTCACATCGACACCGCGCCGGCGCCCTCACCTTTAAAATCACAGGGTTTCGAGTCGCCGCGGAACCGGATATCCACATCTCTCCTGCTGGTCCCGCAGGTCGCCTTCGGTCGGTTCGCTCACCTTTGACGTGCACAGCGTTTCGGGTTGTTTGGGGCGTCGATATCCACAAGGCATTCGACTTCCGGACGTCGCGCGATTTGTTCGCTGCCCTCTTTCATTGTCGGCAAAGCCTTGTCAGGTCGGGCATTCAGGCCGACAGGACCATCGAAACCGGAATGCTCACCGGTCCGGTGCACAGGGTTTCAACTGAATCGTGCGCCGGTTATCCACACACCGCCGCTCGCGCTTCCGGTCACTTCGTCCCGACTATCCCGAGAATCTCGCCGGTTTCCGGCGCGATGACGTAGTGGATCGACTTTCCGAGCCGGTTTGCGTTGCCCAGCCCGCGCATGCCCGGAATCAGCTTCGCCACGAACGTGATGGTGATGACATCATCGTCTGGTCCGGGATCCACCGTGGATGCCCTTTTATCCGTGATACAGATCTCGAAGTTGCGCAGGTCCTGCCCAGTCGCCGCAAAGTCTTCGTAGGCAGTTTTCAGGCCGAGCAGCGTCGCGGTGTTGAGCGTGACCGAACACCGGTCGATCGTGCCGAAATTCGATGTGCTCATCGTCTTCTCCGAATTTCACCGCCTGTCTTCCGATAACAATCGCCCGCGCAGGCGGATGTTCCATCCCGTGTCATGTCGTTCGATGACGTATTGCGTCGGCCCGCGCCATGCAACCGAACGGTACCCGCTTCGAACGACGCCGATCTCCCGGTAATACTCGACGAGTGCCTGCGGGCTCCAGTCACGGCCCGCGGAGAACAACGCATCGAGATCGATAAGCGCGGCAACGAGAGCCTGGCGGTCGTTGTCGTCCGCGATCGCACGCTCCCAGCAATCGGCTTTCCGGGCGAAGCCCAACCGGATCAGCCCCTCGACCGCAGCCGCCATGTCGGTCACGACGACCGCAATGTGGCCGGCAATGTCCGTCACCAGCATCTCGTCGACGGGCGCCTTCATCGCGCGCATCGTCCAGTGTCGCCCGCTGTGATCACCTTGCCTCCTTCGTGAGCCATCCGACGATCTTCGCGACGTCCTCGCCGGACAGCATGCCGACACGATCAACAGACACCTCGTAGTCGAGATCGAACTTCACGTTGAATCGCTCGCCTTTGTAGCGGCAACACAGGACCTCGGCTTCCGGTATCGACACGCGTCGCTCCAACACGATGTCGCCCGGATGGTGCTGCATCCGGCGTACGACGGTGTCGATATCGAGCGCCTGGAGATGGGTCGACGAAGCATGGGTCATTGGCCGCGAACCCGTTCGTCGGGCGTTTGCATTCTGGATGCCGGCGATTCTACAGACATGAAGACTCGCGCATCGATCGACGCGCTTCACAGCGTTCCGTTTCGTTTGTCTGCTCGCTGCACGCAGTGCATATCCTGAGCGGATCACAGTCGACGGACTGTGCTTATCCAAAGGTGTTAACAGGGTTCGTATATATACGTAGTGATAGTTAACAAGCTCTGTGCCTCACAGTGGATAACCTCCGTAACGCACTGAATTTTCAACGCGAACCGAAATGCATAACCCTGGGTGCGCGACGTGAACAGCGTCCGGCAGCACAGAACAACTTTTCGGCAATTCACAGCCGCGCCGACATATCCTCAATCGTTCCACTGTGAATCCAGAGACTTCCCGGACGGTTATCCAGAGGGTAATGTGGATAACACCACAGCACATCGACGCGTTTTGCTGTGATGCGAACAGATGAAGCCTCAGCGTCCCCGCATCGGCAGGCCACATCGATCGCCCGCCTCCCCACACGCCCTTTCAAAAAATTTTCACGAAGGGGCTTGTGCTGCCCCAAAACCCTCTCTATAATTCGCGGCTTCTTAGGCTCGTAGCTCAGTTGGTTAGAGCACCACCTTGACATGGTGGGGGTCGTTGGTTCGAATCCAATCGAGCCTACCAACGAACAAAATGAAGGGGTCCGGCAGCACAACTTGCCTACAGGCAACGCGGCTCGCCAACATACGAACGCCACGCGGCAACCTCGCGTGGCGTTTTTCTTTTCCGGTCCGAAACAACGCAAAACAACGCATGAAGCCCCGATGCGTTGCGCGATACACGGCCCGGCATCGCATCGTCACGAACCATCCGATCCGCCACACAACTGCCGCTGCACGGCGCGTAGAATCGTGTGCGCATCGACGTGGCGGCTTCGCCCGTCATCCGACTTCCACCACATCAAAACAACGACGCGCGATCCGCGCGACTGAGAGCACACGATCATGTCCGAGGCCACGACCGCCGCATCATCGGCAAGCAACGACGAAATCGCCGCTTACGTCGGCAAGAAGGCCGCCTGGTACGAACGAAAATGGGCGATCGCCGACTCGCGCAAGAGCCGGCAATCGTGGAACTGGGCCGCGTGCTTCCTGGGCCCGGCCTGGATGGCGTATCGATGCATGTACTGGCAGGCGGCCGCCGTGCTTGCCGCCACGCTCGGCATCACGCTGCTCGAGTTGCTGTACTTCCCGACATACTTCGAATCGAGCACGCTCGACCCGATCACCATCGGGATCGCGGTCTCGCTCGGCTGGTGCGGGAACAGCCTCTACAAGCGATACGTCGAACGCCAGATCGAAAAACTGCGCCCGCACGCGACGTCTCGCGAATCGTTTCTCGCGCTGCTCGAGGCGCAAGGCGGCACGAACTGGCTGGCGGCGGCCGGTTTCGCCGTCGCGACGCCGCTGCTCGGCGTGCTGTTGTACATGATCGGCAACGTCGGAGGCGCGACGTACTGATCGCGATAGCCGGCGATTGGAAAACGCAGGGCAAAAAGAAGAGGGCGGCGCCGGCGGGCACATCGCATACGGCGCATGCTCGCGCCGCGCTCAATGCAGATGCTTCAATTTGTCAGGATTCCGCACGACATAAATCGCGACGATCTTTCCGTCGTCGATCTCGAGTGCCGTCGTCTGCAGCTCGCCGTCGGCTTCCAGCGTGACGAAACCCGGCAGCCCGTTGATGAACCCGGCCCGCACGAGCTTCGACGCATGCGTCGCAAACAGCTCGGCCAGGTACGCATGCACCCGCATCACCAGTTCGAAGCCGAACACCGGCTTGCCGGCCGCCGCGCGCTTGCCGCCGCCGTCGGAATGCAGGCTCACGTCCTCGGCAAGCATCGCGCCGAGCGTACGCATGTCGCCGCTGCGTGACGCCGCGAAGAACGCTTCGGCCAGTTCGATCCCGCGCTGTTTCTCGACATGAAACCGCGGTCGCGCCTCGCGCACGTGCGTGCGGGCCCGCGCGGCGAGCTGCCGGCAGGCGGCCGGGTCGCGCTGGATCGTCGTGGCCACTTCGTCGAATTCGAGGCCGAACACGTCGTGCAGCAGGAACGCCGCGCGTTCGAGCGGCGACAGCCGTTCGAGCGCGAGCAGCAGCGGCAGCGTGACGTCGTCCGGTTCGTCTTCCTCGACGACCGGCTCGGGCAGCCACGGGCCGATATAGGTCTCGCGCTGGTGCCGCGCGGACTTCAACTGGTCGAGGCACATGCGCATCACCATGCGGCGCAGGAACGCCTCGGGCACGCGCACCTCGGTACGGTCGACGTCCATCCAGCGGATGAACGCGTCCTGCACCATGTCCTCGGCATCCGCGACGGAACCGAGCATCCGGTACGCGACGCGGATCAGCGTGCGACGCAGCGGATCGAAGCTCGCCGCCGCGTCGGTCCGTTCGTCGGTGTGGCTGCCGACCGGGTCGAGGCTCGGCATCAGGCCACCATCTTCGCGGCGGCGGCCTTCGCGTCGGCCGGGTCGACCCATAGCCCGAAACCGACGGCGAGCCGGTTCCAACCGTTGATCACGTTGATCATCACCGTGAGTTTCACCTGTTCCTCCTCGCTGAAATGGTCGTTCAGCGCCGCATAGGCGGCTTCGTACGCCGCGTGGCCCTCCGACAGCCGCGTGAGCGCCTCGGTCCAGCCGAGCGCCGCGCGCTCGCGGTCGGTGTAGCAGGGCGCTTCGCGCCACGCGGACAGCAGGTAGATGCGCTGCTCGGTCTCGCCTTGCTCGCGCGCCTCGACGGTGTGCATGTTAAGGCAGTTCGCGCACGCGTTGATCTGCGACGCGCGGATCTTGACCAGCTCGATCAGCGTCGGCTCGAGGCTCCCGGCAGCGGCGACCGACACGGTCATCCAGCTCTTCATCAACGCGGGGGCGGCGGCAAACGGATTGAGTTTCGCAGTCATGGTTCCTTCTCCTTTCGTGTGGGTTCCGCCGATATGACGAGCGAGCACCCCGCGCGTGTGACATCGATGCAAAAAATTTTTTGCGGCCGGAGAAGAAAGCGACGGCAAGCAAAGGGTGGAGCCGTAGAGCCGGGCACCCGGAAGGTCGCGATATCGACTGACGAATCGGCTGCCTGACGCCGCGCCTCGGGCGCACGCGCGCCATCGACCTTTCACGCATGCCGAGCGGTTGTCACCGGACGTCAGTAGGGCGCAGCCGCGGGCACGCGGGTTGCCTCCGTCGGCCGAACCCCGTCACGACAGGCATCGGCGGTTCGTGAAACGCGCGACGCCCACCTCACGTATGCTTTCATTTTTCTTTCGCCTTCGTTTCATCCGAAATCCGATTCGCGACGTTCACATTTCTGGACCATACTGTTCTGCACGGGCAGATGAAGTGAAGCCGCATGAGCGGCCCGGCGCGCGCGCCGGCTGCCCGACGACGCAGCAGCAAATCGCCCGTCAGCCGCGCGCATCCCAGCGCAAGGCTTTCCCTTTTCCGGCAACGCAACGCAGCGAATCGCGACGTGAACGGTAAACCGATGAGCCTTCTTGCATCACAGCTTCAGCGCCGTTACCAGGACGTGCGCGCCCACAGCGTCGCGTTGACCGCGACGCTGTCCCCCGAAGACCAGGCCGTGCAGTCGATGCCCGACGCGAGTCCGACGAAATGGCATCTCGCGCATACGACCTGGTTCTTCGAAACCGTCGTACTGATGCGCCGCGTGCCTGGCTACGCGCCGTTCGACGACGCCTTCCAGTTCCTCTTCAATTCCTATTACGAAGCGCTCGGCCCGCGCCATCCGCGGCCGCAGCGCGGGCTGCTCACGCGTCCGTCGCTGGACGACGTGCATGCGTACCGGCAATACGTCGACGACGCGATGCTGCGCGCGCTGGCCGGCACCGATGCGGCGCTGCTCGACGCGATCGCGCCCGAGCTCGTGCTCGGCCTGCATCACGAGCAGCAGCACCAGGAACTGATCGTCACCGACATGCTCCATGCGTTCTCGTGCAACCCGTTGAAGCCGGCGTTCCGGCCGCGTACCGGCGCCGAGGCGGAACACGCGCTCGCCGCGGGCGATGCCGGCCCGCTGCGCTGGCTGCCTCAACCGGGCGGGCTCGTCGAGATCGGGCACGACGGCGATACGTTCTCGTTCGACAACGAACGGCCGCGCCACACCGCACTCGTGCGGCCGTACGAGATCGCGAACCGCCTGGTGACGAACGCGGAATTCGCGGCGTTTATCGCCGACGGCGGCTATACGCGCCCCGAGTTCTGGCTGTCCGACGGCTGGGCCACGGTGCAGCGGGAAGGGTGGCAAGGGCCCGCGTACTGGATCCCGGACGACGACGATGCGGCCGCCACGCGCGTGCGGCGCACCTTCGGCCTGCACGGCGTCGAACCGCTCGCGCCCGACGCGCCGGTGTGTCACGTGAGCTTCTACGAGGCCGCCGCGTATGCGGAATGGGCCGGCGCGCGGCTGCCGACCGAATTCGAATGGGAAACCGCGTTCGCGGCCGACGGGATCCGGCAAATGCTCGGGCACGTCTGGCAGTGGACGCGTTCGTCCTACGAGCCCTATCCGGGCTTTCGGCCGCTCGCCGGGGTCGCGGCCGAATACAACGGCAAGTTCATGGTCGGCCAGCAGGTCCTGCGCGGCAGCAGCATCGCGACGCCGCCCGGGCACGAACGGCCGACGTACCGCAATTTCTTTCCGCCGGCGGCACGCTGGCAATTCACGGGGGTGCGACTTGCGCGAGACGTCTGACCTGACGGCCACGAGCGGTGGCCTGCAACCCGCCCGCGATTCGCGGCCGAGCGCGTTCGAGCGCGACCTGATCGACGGACTGTCGCGCACGCCGCGCAGCATCCCGCCGAAATACTTCTACGATGCGGCCGGCTCCGCGCTGTTCGACCGCATCTGCGAACTGCCGGAGTACTACCCGACGCGCACCGAGCTCGGCATCCTGCGCGATCGCGCGGCCGAGATCGTGCGGCGCGTCGGCCCGCATGCGGACATCGTCGAATTCGGCGCGGGTTCGCTCGAGAAGATCCGCGTGCTGCTCGACGCGTTCGCGGACAACTACGCGAACGCGCCGGCGCGCTACGTGCCGGTCGACATCTCCGCCGATTACCTGCACGGTGCGGCCGCGCGGCTGCGTGCGGCCTATCCGTGGCTGGACGTCGCGCCGCTCGCGGCCGACTACACGAAGGCCGAGCAACTGGCCGGGCTGACCGAAACGCCGCGGCGGCGCATCGGCTTCTTTCCCGGCTCGACGATCGGCAACTTCTCGCCGGAAGAGGCCGACACGTTCCTGCGTGACGCCGCGCGGCTGCTGCGCGGCGGCGGCCTGCTGGTGGGGGCCGACCTCGTGAAGGACGAGCGCACGCTGCATCACGCGTACAACGACGCGCAGGGCGTGACCGCGCAGTTCAACCTGAACCTGCTGGTGCGCGCAAACGCGGAGCTCGGCGCGGATTTCGATGTCGACGCGTTCTCGCACGATGCGTTCTACGATCGCCAGCGGCAGCGTATCGAGATGCATCTGGTCAGCGACGTCGCGCAGACCGTGCACGTGCGCGGCCACGTGTTCCGCTTCGAAGCCGGCGAGCGCATCCACACGGAGAACTCGCACAAGTTCACGATCGACGGCTTCCACGCGATCGCGCGCCGCGCCGGGTTCGCACCCGATACCGTGTGGACCGATGCGGACAACCTGTTCAGCGTGCACTGGCTGCGCAGCGTCGACGATATCCGCGCGTAACGCGCGCCGTTGCGAGCCGCCCGCGCCGCGGGGTAAGGGCGGTTCGCTCCCCGTGCACACCGGCGGGTTCGATCCGATCGCCGGTTTCGTGCTGAAAATTCCCTTTTTACCGACCCGGTGCATCGCTGCAACGGTGTCCGGAACGTCGCCTTTCCCTTGCTCCATAAGGCTTTGCGGGCACCCGTAAACGTCCGTTACCTGTCTCGCATACCCGTTTCACCTGTGTCAGCGTCCGGTGCCTAGACTCCGAACCGTAGTCACATGACGCACGACACGTGCAGGGAGTCGCGAAATGAGCAAGAAACTTATTCTCGGTGCAGTTCTCGGTGTAGCGGCGCTGGCAGCTTCGGGCGTCGCGTCGGCCCACGTCGACCTGTCGGTCGGCATCGGCGTGCCCGCCTATGCGGCGCCGGCGCCCGTCTACGTGGCTCCGCCGCCGCCGGTCGCGTATGCGCCGGTCGGCTATCGCTACGACGGCTGGCGTGGTGACGACTGGCGTGCGCGCGAATGGCGCGAACACGAGTGGCGCCGCCGTGAATGGCGCGAGCATGAGTGGCGCGATCGTGGCGGCTGGCGCGGCGACCGCTGGCATTGAGCGGTTCGCGTGATCGCGACAAGAGGAGCGTGACGCCATGATGCCTATCCGATTCATCACGGCGTGTGCCGCCGCCGCTGTCGTTGCGCTCGCAACGATCGGCAGCGCGCACGCGGCGGGCTGCATGAAGGGCGCGGTGGTCGGCGGGGTGGCCGGCCACTATGCGGGGCACCACGCGGTGGTCGGCGCAGTCGGCGGCTGTATCGTGGGCCATCACGTCGCGAAGCAGCACGAGCAGGAGCAGGCCGCGCAGCGCAAGGCGGTGGCGCAACGGATGCTGCCGGCGCAGTAAGCGCCGAGGCAGCATCTTCATCGACCGGCGGAACGGCACGCGCCGCTTCCGCCTTGCAACTTCCTTGTTCGGCGACGGCCGGCCGCGCATTCCGCACACGCAGCCGGCATACGGCAAATTGATCGGACGAATGCGCGCGATGCGTGTCGTTACGATCATTTACAACGTCGAGTCGCGCGGAAACCGCGCGTTCCTAGAATGCAATCATTCAAACACGCTCCAGGGAGCAAACAATGAAAACCCAACGATATCTGTCCGTGCTGGCAGCCGCGCTGCTCGCACTGGGTGCCGTCTCCGCGAACGCGGCAGCCGGCGGCAATGGTGGCGGCGGTGGCAATGGCGGCGGTCACGGCGCAGGCGGGATGGGCGGAATGGGTGGCAATGCAGGCGGCATGTCCGCTGGCCACATGAGCGGCCAGGCGCTGAGCAATTCGAACAGCTTCAGTGCGGGCGACCGCGACAAGGGCCTCGCACGCGCGGCCGACCGTTCCGACACGATCGCCGATCGCGCCGGCACGCAGCCGGGTCGCGGGCATACGCACGGCCATACCGCGCACAGCAAGACGTCCACGCCTCACACGCATCGCAACGCGTTCGGCCGCACGCTGTAAGCCGGCGCACGCAGGACGGAGAAGGGCGCTTCGGCGCCTTTTTTTCATTGCGGCGGCACAAGCGACACAAGCGGCTGAGGCGACCGTCGCGCCGAAACGTCGAACCGACCCGATTTGCAACCAGCCGTAACTGGGCCGCCCGGCCCGCCATCATACGAACCGCTTTCACGCGCTTGACGGACGGATTCGACGGGGAAGAAGGACACCGCCGGCCCATGAAAAAGGGGCGGCTCGTCGCCGCCCTTCGTGTTACCGCCCGCCGCCCGCCGGTGGCGCAATCGCGGTCGGTTCGAACAGCGCATCCGCCTGTCCGACGCGCACGAAGCGCGCCGCGCCGTCACCCTCGACCAGCGCGCGGAAATGCGCTTCGCCGCACGCGAGCTTCGCGCGCTCGTGCTCGCTCGGCACGTGGCCGTCCGCATTCGGCGTATCGACGACGAAGTACAGCCGCTCGCCGCCGTCCTGTTCCGCGAGCACGGCCCAGTCCGGGTGATAGCTGCCGAGCGGCGTCTGCACGCGGAACCACGCCGGCAGCTTCGCGTACAGCTTCACGCCGTCGTGGGCTTCGAGCGCATCGGCGAACGCGCGCTCGGCGTCCGTCTCGCACACGACCGCTTCGTGAATCGACTTGCGCGCATCGAGCCGCAGGTTGCGCAGATAACCGGTCAGCGCCTCGCTTTCGAACGATTCGAGCGCATGCACGTGGCGCTCGCCGAGCTTGCGGTACGCGATGCCGGCAACCAGCGCGAGCCGCTTGCAGCGGTTGATCGCGCCGGCCGCGACCGCGATGAACTGCTGCGGATTCACGCGAAAATCGTCGAGCCGGCCGCTGTCGGCAAGAATCGTCGCGAGCGACCGACGCGTGAGCTGCGTGCGGTCCTGCAACTCGGTGAGCAGGTCGGGCAGCGGCAACTCGCCTTCGTCGAGCAGCACCGTGCCGGCGCCTGCTACTTCGATCGCCTCGATGCCGGCCTTGCCGATGTCGATCTCGGCCTTGCGCCACTGCAGCCGCGCGCGCGCGATGTCCGGCGCGTCGCGCAGCGCGGCCGTGCAGTCGCGCACCAGCTTCGCGTTGTCGAACTCGACGCGGTACACGGTGCGATGGCGGATGCGGTCCCACAGCGCGCGGAAATCCTCGCCGAACACGACGGCCTTGCCCGACGCATCGCGCCGCAACGCGATCGCGCGGCGCTCGTCGGCATTGCGCACCGCGAAGCGGCCCGACAGCTTGCGCAGCGTCGCGACGATCGGCGCGCGCAGTCGCTCGAACGCGTCCGGCAGCACGAGCGCGCTCTGGCGCAGCGCATCCTTCAGCCGGTCGAGCACCTTGCCCTGCGCGTCGACGTAGCCCTGCTCGTGCAGATGGTTCCACAGCACGCGCGACAGCTCGATGCCGAGCGCATGCGCGGGGCCGTCGTCTTCCTGCACCGGCAGCGCCGCGAACTGGTGTTCCTCGACGATCCCGAACCGGATGCCCGTATCGGCCTCGATTTCCTTCTGCAGGTTCTCCGCGAACGACTCGTAGCGCTCGGTCGCGATCACCGTGAGCGTGTTCACGCCCGCGTCGCGCACGCGTTCGCCGTCCTGGTCGACCGCGAGGCGCAGCCCGCGGCCGAGCGTCTGGCGGCGCTCACGTTCGGTCTGGATGTCGCGCAGCGTGCAGATCTGGAACACGTTCGGGTTGTCCCAGCCTTCCTTCAGCGCCGAGTGCGAGAAGATGAACTTCAGCGGCGTGTCGAACGACAGCAGCGCTTCCTTCTCGCGCATGATCAGGCCGTACGCGCGTTCCGCGTTCTCGCGGGCCGCCGCGCTGCTTTCGCTCGTGTCGGTCCAGCCGCCCTTGCGGTCGATCGAGAAGTAGCCGTTGTGTGCGCGCTCGACTTCCAGCGCGACGTCGACGCCGTCGAACAGCGCACGGTAGGCCGGCACGCGCGCCGCGCGTGCATATTCCTCTTCGAAGATCAGCGCGTAGTCGCCCTTCACGGGCACGCCGTTCTCGTCGTAGCGGCGATAGCGTTCGACCGAATCGACGAAGAACAGCGACAGCACCTTCACGCCGCGTTCGGCGAGGCGCAGCTCCTTGTCGAGATGCTCGCGGATCGTGCGGCGGATCATCTCGCGCTGCACGGCGAGCGTGTCGATGTCGCCGAACGCCTCGCCGAGCGACAGGAACGCCTCGCCTTCCGGATGGCGCAGCTCGACGTATTCGGCGCCCTTCACCGCATGCACTTCGCCGATCCGCAGCCCCGCGTACAGCGCGCGCTTGGTCAGGCGCTCGAGATCGTCGCCGTCGGTGGCCGACACGATCTGGCGCTTCACGCCGGCCGCGGTCGCGACGTCGAGCTCGACGCGCGCGCTGATCGCGCCGCGCCGGTTCGACACGCCGACGAGCCGCACGTACGGCTTGTTGTGCGCATCCTCGACGATCGCCGACGCGATCTCGATCTGCTTGACGAGCTTGCGCTCGTACGCGTCGACCGCATCGAGCCGGTACACCATGTGGTGGCGGTCGACGTGCGTGGCCGAATAGCGCAGCGTGCAGAGCGGCGCCATCGCGGCGAGCGCTTCGCGCCCGCGCCCTTCGAGGCCGCCGTCGACGCTTTGCGGTTCGTCGACGATCACGATCGGCCGCGTCGCGCGGATCAGGTCGATCGGCTTCTCGCCGCCGGTCTTCTCGCTGTCCTTGTAGAGGTTGTTGATCTCTTTCTTGTTGATCGCGGCGACCGTCATCACCATGATCTGGATCGCCGCGCTCGCCGCGAAGTGGCGCACCTGGCCGAGCTTCGCGGAGTCGTACAGGAAGTAGTCGTACGGCACGCCCGCGTACAACGCACGGAAGTGATCCTCGGTGATCGACAGCGTCTTGTGCACGCCTTCCTTGATCGCGATCGACGGCACGACGATCACGAATTTCGTGAAGCCGTAGCGGCGGTTCAGCTCGAAGATCGTGCGCAGGTACACGTAGGTCTTGCCGGTGCCGGTCTCCATCTCGACGGTGAAGTCGCGCGAGCCGGGCAGGCCGGACGGCGGCAGCCCGCCGCGCAACTGCACGTCGGCGAGATTGCGTGCGAGCGCGTCGTCGGTCAGCGACAGCCGGTTACCGACGCCTTGCTCGGACACCGCGAAGCCGAGCGAGCCTTGCGCGGCGGCCGTCGTGCCGGGCGCGGCGTTCGCGAGCACGCTGAAGTCGCCGCGATACGATTCCTGCCCGCGAAACAGGTCGCAGACGGCGTCGATCGCCTCGCGCTGGTAGTCGAGATCCGCTTCGAAATGCAGCCGCATCACAGGCTCCGCACGCGCTTCACGCCGTGCTGTTCGAGCAGCGCGGCGAGATTGAGCTTCGCGACGTCGTCGACGAAGCCGCTGTCGCGGAACAGGCACGTGACGTCGCGCGACGCGCCGGTCGCATCCAGCAGGTCGACGATGCCGTCGGCGAGCGGGCCCGCGTCGTCGCGCGAAATGCGCGCATCGAAGCACGCGACGATCGCGCGGCCGATCAGGTGCACCGTCTTGCCGGCCACCTGGTGATGCTCGACCGGCGTGCACAGGTCGAGGCCGAGCTTCAACGTCAGCTCGGCGAGCAGGTCGTCCTCGGTGCGGCCGGTCTTCACGTGTTCGACGGACGCGAACAGCGCATGGTCGAAGTCGTCGCGGCGCGGGTCCCACTCGATCACGTTGGTCGTGTCGAGCCGGTACACGCGAAAACCCAGGTCGCCATAGCTTTCCGGATAGTCGCGCGCGACCTGCTGCGCGGCGCGGCGCAGGCGTTCCTTCGTGATTTCGGCGAGCGTCAGCGGCTTCTTCAGCTTCGCGCAGAAATCGGCGGCCGCGGTTTGCGTCTTGTCGCGTCGGTCGAGCGCCTCGGGCAGCTGCACGAGGATGTAGCGGCGCGCGCCGCCGTCGGTCGCGTTCACCTGCATCACCGCGTGGCCGGTCGAACCGGAGCCGGCGAAGCAGTCGAGCACGATGTCGTCGCCGCGCGTGCACCAGCCGATCACGGCCGCCGCGAAGTCGACCGGCTTCGGCAGGTCGAACGGGATGCCGAGCGTTTTCAACAGCGCGTCGTCGGAGCCCGCGAACGGCAGCACCGACGGCACGTTCTCGTACATGTTCTCGTCGAGGTAGTAGATCCGCTGCGGCTGCGTGGTTTCGTCCGGGCCGAATTCGATCTGGCCGCGCTCGAGCAGCGCCTGCATCGTCGCGGGCGGGTTGCGCCAGCCGCGCGCCGGCATCGCGCACGGCTTGCCGGTGACCGGGTGGATCAGCGGCGTGAAATATTCGTCCGGCGCCTTCTTCTTGTTCGGCCAGGCCATCGACACGAGGCGGTACACGCGGCCTTCCGCCGACAGCCGGTCGTACATCACCTCGCCGCCGGACAGGTTGGTCTGCGCCTTCATCCACGCGCGGTACGCCTTCTGCGCGTCCTTCGGGTTGCCGCTGCGGTACACCGCATCATGCGCGGCGTCGAGCATGCGCTGCGCATTGCGCTTCGGGCGCTTGAGCGGCGCCTGTTCGAGCAGCGTCTCGGCGTTGCGCGCGAACAGCACCAGCGATTCGTGCTGGTACGCGACGCCGCGCGCGTCGCCCTTCGGGTTGCGCTTGTCCCACACGGCCACGCCGAGCTCGTTTTCCTCGCCGAAGATCTCGCGCAGCATCAGCACGAGCGCGTGCACTTCGTGCTCGTCGATGTGCACCGCGATTAGCCCTTCGTCGGACAGCAGCGCGTGCGCGAGCTTCAGGCGCGGATACATCATGTTCAGCCAGTCGGTGTGGAACCGGCCGTTCGCCTCGGTGTTGGTGCTGCGCTTCACGCCGGCTTCGGTCTGGCCCGTCATCGCCAGGTAGTGGCGGATGCTGTCGCTGAAGTCGTCCGGATAGACGAAATCGCTGCCGGTGTTGTATGGCGGATCGATGTAGACGAGCTTCACCTTGCCGGCGTAGCTCTTGTGCAGCAGCTTCATCACGTCGAGGTTGTCGCCCTCGATCACCAGATGGCGCGTGTCGTCCCACGCGACGCTGTCGTCGGGGCAGGGCCGCAGCGTGCCCGTCGACGGCGTGAGCGCGGCCTGGCGAGCGGCGCGCTTGCCGTGCCAGTGAAAGCCGTAGCGCTCGTCGGCGTCGCCGACCGTGCGCTCGCCGACCAGCGCCTTCAGCACGTCGACGTCGACCGACGCGCCGTCCGGGCCTTCGGTCACGAGTTCGGGGAACAGCGCCTTCAGGCGCGCGACGTTGTCGGCGGTGAAATCCGTCGACATCGCCTGCGGGCTGGCCGCATCGAGTTTCTGCATCGTCTTTTCCATCGGAGCCCGGCCGCGCGCGCCAGGACGTCGGGCGCGCTCACGGCACCGGCGGCAATGGCCGCCCGGGCAAACCCGAAACGCTAGCGAGTCGGTCGGCGCAGGTCAAGCGCCGATGTGGGCCGGGCGTGCTTGTATCGGCCGCGATCGCCCGCCGGACGGGCTGGAAGCGGGTTCGGGCCGGTTGTCGCACGGGGCGGGCGGTGGGCGCGCCGCGGGCGGTCGGCGCCGCGGTGGAAAGGACGAAAAAAGGGGCACGGTCGGAATCAAATGCCGGGGTGCCAGCAGGGAGAATCGCGGAAGGAAAGTGCGGCCCGAATGAGGCAGAAGAGGATCTATGTGCGTCGACAGGGCGCCTACCGCCACCCGATCAACACCCGCCCCATCGCATCGACCCCCATGTCGAACAGGTGCGACACGAACGGCACGAGGTTCGGGATCATCAGTTGCACGAGCAACAGCCCGACGATCAGCGTGACGGGAAAGCCGATCTGGTACATGCCGATCTGCGGCGCCGCGCGGTTCAGGATGCCAAGCGCGAGGTTCGCGATCAGCAGCGCCACGACCACCGGCAGCGACAGCAGCAGCCCCATCTCGAACACGGTCGCGCCGAACGCGGCAAGCGTGCGCCAGCCCGGCGCGTGCAGCAGCTCGCCCGACACCGGCAGCGACTGGAACGACGCGGCGAGCGCGGCGAATACCTGCAGGTGGCCGTCCACGGCGAGGAACGCGAGCATCGCGACCGCGTTCAGGAACCGACCCATCGCGGGCGTCGCGCCGTTCGAATGCGGATCGAAGAAGGTCGCGAAGCCGAGCCCCATCGACAGCCCGATGAAGTCGCCGGCCGCTTCGACGGCCGCGAACACGAGCTGCATCGTGAAACCCATCGCGACGCCGATCAGGAATTGCGTGACGAGGATCCAGATGCCCTGCGCGGAGAACACGGTGACGTCCGGCATCGCGCCGAGCGTCGGCGCGACGACCAGCGCCATGAATGCGGCCACGCCGATCTTCACGCGCACCGGCACCGCCGCGTGGCCGACCATGGGCGCCGTCGCGACGAGCGCGAGCATCCGCACGAACGGCCACAGGAAAGCCGTCAGCCAGCCGTTGAGCTGCGCATAGGTGACCGAGAACATTGCGGAAAAAGCGGGCCGGGCGCGCGGCTCAGCCGGCGCCGAGCGTCGCGACGTGCAGCAGCGTCTGCCGCAGGTAGTCGAGCATCGTCGTCAGCATCCACGGGCCGGCTATCACGAGCGTTGCGGCGACCGCGAGCAGCTTCGGGATGAACGACAGCGTCGCTTCGTTGATCTGCGTCGCGGCCTGGAACAGGCTCACGACGAGGCCGACCGCGAGCGCGACCAGCAGCAGCGGGGCCGCGAGCAGCAGGCCGACCATCATCGCCTGGTGCGCCAGCGTCATCACTTGTTCGGGCGTCATCGCGCGTGTTCCTCCGCTTAACTGAAGCTCTGCGCGAGCGAGCCGATCAGCAGTTGCCAGCCGTCGACGAGCACGAACAGCATCAGCTTGAACGGCAGCGACACGGTGGACGGCGACACCATCATCATCCCCATCGACATCAGCACGCTTGCGACGACCATGTCGATGATCAGGAACGGGATGAACACCGTGAAGCCGATCTGGAAGCCGGTCTTCAGCTCGCTCGTGACGAACGCGGGCACCAGCAGCGACAGCGGCACGTCCTCGGGACCCTGCATCGGCGCGGCCTTCGAGATCTTCGCGAACAGCGCGAGATCGGTCTCGCGGGTCTGCTTCAGCATGAAGGTCTTGAACGGCGCGACGCCGCGCTGCACGGCCTGCTCCATCGGCATCGAGCCGTCGGAGAACGGCTTGTAGCCGTCGTTGTACGCGCGGTCGAGCACCGGCGACATCACGAAGAAGGTGAGGAACATCGCGAGGCCGACGAGCACCTGGTTCGGCGGCGTCGTCGCGGTGCCGAGCGCCTGGCGCAGCAGCGACAGCACGATGATGATGCGCGTGAAGCTCGTCATCATCAGCAGCATCGCCGGCAGGAACGACAGCATCGTGAGCAGCAGCATCGTCTGCACGCTCAGCGAATAGGTGGTGCCGCCGTGCGGGCCCGGGCTCGCATTGAACGCGGGCAGGCCGTTCGCCTGCGCGCACGCAAGCGCGGGCGCGAGACAGAGGATCAGCACGGGCGCGACACGCGCCGCGTGATGCAGGAATGCGTGTTTCATCGGAGTGCGGAGACGGAAAGAGGGCGCGGCGCCATGTCAGCGGTCCTTGCCGCGACCGAGGCGTTTCGCGGCTTCGCCCGCGAGCGCGTCGCGAAACCGCGCGCCGAACGTGCCGGGCAGGGTGCCGTCGGACGGGTTGCCGCCGGCGGGCGCGTCGGCCGAGGTCGACCCCGCGGTCGCGGCGGCCGCCACCGAACCGGCCGGCAGCGTATGCAGCAGGCGCACGTTGCCCGGCGCGACGCCGAGCACGAGCCAGGTGTCGCCGATCTCGACGATCGTCGCGCTTTCCTTCGCGCCGAGCCCGACGCTCGACACGACCTTCAGCGGGCCGCCGCGTCGCACGGGCTGGAAGCCGAAGCGGCGCGCGAGCCATGCGCACGCGAATACGAGGCCGATCACGACCGCGAGCCCGACGAGCGTCTGCAGCACCGCGCCGATGCCGAGCGACGGCACGGCCGAGCCGACCGTCACGCTCGACGCGATCGAACCGGCGTGGTTGACCGCGTTCATGTCGGCGGCGCCGGCCGGCGCGCACGCGAGCGGCGCGGCGGCGGCCAGCGCCGCCGCTGCGATCGCGCGGCACACGCGCCAGCCGGGCTTCACGACGTTCATCGATTCAGCTTCCGGATGCGTTCGGCGGGCGTGATGATGTCGGTGAGGCGAATACCGAACTTGTCGTTGACGACCACGACTTCGCCCTGTGCGATCAGGCAGCCGTTCACGAGCACGTCCATCGGCTCGCCGGCCATGCCGTCGAGCTCGACGACCGAGCCCTGCGCGAGCTGCAGCAGGTTGCGGATCGCGATCTTCGTGCGGCCGAGCTCCACCGTCATCTTGACCGGGATGTCGAGGATCATCTCGATGTCGTTGTGCGTCGAGCTCGCCGCGGCCTTCGACAGCGGCTGGAACACGCCGGCGCCCGTGGCGCCCACCTGCACCGGCTGCTCGTTCTGCTCGGCGAGCGCGGCCGCCCAGTCGTCGAGGCCCTGCTCTTCGTCGGCCGCGGCCGGCGCCTTCGCGTCGGCGGCCGATGCCGCGAGGGCCGCATCGGCCATCGCCTGCATGTCGTCGTCGGGCGTCTGGTTCAGCTCACTCATATCCACCTTCCTTCATCGAATCGCTCGCGCCGATCATCTTCTGCACGCGCAACGCATATTGACCATTGAAAATTCCGTAGCCGCATTCCATCACCGGCACGCCGTCGACCTTCGCGGTGATCGTGTCCTCGATCTCCAGCGGCAGCACGTCGCCCGCGCGCAGGTTCAGGATCTTCTCGAACGTCGCCGAGATCTCGGCGAGATTCGCGGTCAGCTCGACCTCGGCGGCCTGCACCTGCTGCGACAGCACGCGCACCCAGCGGCGGTCGACTTCGAGCGCCTCGCCCTGGATCGGCGAGCTGAGCACGTCGCGGATCGGCTCGACCATCGAGTACGGCATGCAGATGTGCAGCGTGCCGCCCGTCGGCCCGAACTCGATCGAGAACTGCGTGACGATCACGATCTCGTTCGGCGTCGCGACGTTCGCGAACTGCGTGTGCATCTCCGAGCGCACGAATTCGAACTGCAGCGGCCGCACGCTCTTCCACGCGGTCGTGTAGTGCTCGAACACGAGGTTCAGCAGCTTGCCGATGATCCGCTGCTCGGTGGCCGTGAAATCGCGGCCCTCGACGCGCGTGTGGAAGCGCCCGTCGCCGCCGAACAGGTTGTCGACGACGAAGAACACGAGGTTCGGGTCGAACACGAACAGCGACGTGCCGCGCAGCGGCTTCACGTGCACCAGGTTCAGGTTCGTCGGGATCGGCAGGTTGCGGGTGAATTCGCTGTACTTCTGCACCTTCACCTGGCTGACGGAGATTTCCGCCGTGCGCCGCATGAAGTTGAAGATGCCGATCCGCAGCAGGCGCGCGAAGCGGTCGTTGATGATCTCGAGGCCGGGCATCCGGCCGCGGACGATCCGCTCCTGCGTCGCGATGTTGTAGGGGCGGACGCCCGATGTGTCGCGCTGCTCGTCGACCGAATCGGTTTCGCCCGTGACGCCCTTGAGGAGGGCATCGACCTCCTCCTGGGACATGAACTCCTGGTGACCCATACGCGCTCCTTTTGCGGCCGCGTTACTGGACGACGAACTCGGTGAACAGCACGTCGTCGACCTTCGCGCGCTGGTTGCCCGGCTGGGTCGGCTGCTCGATCAGCTCCCGCAGCTCCTTCGCGAGCGAACGTTTGCCGTCCGGCGTCGCGAGCTCCTCGGGATGCTTGTTCGACAGCGCGAGCAGGATCCGGCTGCGGATTTCCGGCATCCGCGCGGTCAGTTGCTCCTGCGCCTTCGGGTCGGTGAGCTTCAGCGACAGGCCGACGCGCAGGTAATGCTGCGCGCCGTCGTCGGACTGCAGGTTCACGGTCAGCGGGTCGAGCGCGAAGAACACCGGCGCGGCAAGCGGCGCCGGCTCGGCGGGCGCGCTCGGATGGCCGACGCCTGCCTTGCCCAGGAACACGTACATGCCGCCGGCGGCGGCGGCAGCCGCGCCCAGCGCGATGACGGCGATGAGCGCGATGCGCTTGAACTTGCCGGAGGAAGCCGGCTTGTCGGCGGTCGGGGTTGCAGTCGTGGCCATGTGAATGCGTGCGTGATGTCTCGTAGCATGCATTGTTCGGCATCCGGGCCGAGGCCGATGGGCGGAAAAGAGGGGGGAATTGCGGCTATCTCAGCCGATTGTCGGCCGGGCGTCGGCCGGATGTCGGCGCGATGCGGGGCAGGAACGGCGGGGGGAAACGATCGGGCGGGAGCGGGACGGCGTGCGGCCGACGGGAACCGGGCCGGCGGGCAAGGAGTGCGGCCGGCGGGCAGCGGTGCCCGCCCGCGCATCCATCGTCAGATCGGCAGCAGCGACAGCAGCGGCGCGATCAGCACCATCGCGACACCCGCGATCATCATCGTCAGGCTCGACACGACGCCTTCCTCGCTGCCGATCTCGCGCGCCTTCGCGGTGCCCACCCCGTGAGCGGCCGCGCCGAACAGCGCGCCGCGCGCGAGCCGCGTGCGCATCGGCACGAGCGCGAGCACCAGTTCGCCGAGCAGCATCCCGCAGATGCCGGTCGCGATCACGAACAGGGCCGTGAGGTCCTTCGGCGCGTGGATCTTGTCCGACACGGCGAGCGCGAACGGCGTCGACACCGAGCGCGTCATCAGCGAGCGTTGCAGCTCGGGCGACAGGTGCAGCAGCTTCGCGAGCAGCAGCGATCCGCACACGCCCGCGCCGATCCCGACCGCGACGCCGACCGACAGCGACAGCCAGTGGCGGCGGATCAGGTCGCGATAGTCGTAGATCGGCACCGCGAACGCGATCGTCGCCGGGCCGAGCAGCCACATCAGCCAGCGCGTGTCGCGGAAATAGACCGAATACGGGATGCCGGTCAGCAGCACGAGCAGCACCAGCACGCCCGGCACGAATACGAGCGGCGAGAACAGCAGCGTCTTCTTGTACGCATAGAGGCGCTTCGACGCGAAATACAGCACGATCGTCAGCACGAAGCAGCCGACGGAGATGGCGGTATTCACCCGGTCGGCGGGCAGGTTCGATAGCGCGGCGAGCATGGAAGGCTCCGGCTCAGTGCGCGATGGCGCTCAGGCGCGCGCGGCGGCGTTCGGCGAACACGCGCTGCACGGCGAGCCGGCGTTCGAGCTTCGCGGCGAGATCGACGGCGACGGCCACCGCGACCATCACGAACGCGGTGCCGGCGAGCATCACCAGCGCGATGCGCCAGCCGTCCTCGCGGAACAGCCCGCCGTACTGCACGGCCGCGACGGCGGCCGGCACGAAGAACAGCAGCATGTCGGACAGCAGCCAGTTCGCGCCGTCCTTCACCCACGCCGGTGCGACGCGGCCCGAGAACAGCAGCACGAGCAGCACCGCGAGGCCGATCACGCCGGACGGAATCGGCAGCCCAACCTTGCGCACGGCCCAGTCGACCGCCATCCACAACACGCCGAGCGCGGTGGCCTGCAGCACGATCCGGCCCGTGTGCGCGAGGCTGCCCGAAGCGGCGGGGCGGGCGGCGGCAGTGGCGGTCGGCTTGTTCATGGCGGGCTCCCTACAGATGTTTCTGTCAATGGAGCAAGTATAGGGTTTCCCCTAACCATAAATAAAATGACTTGTCTCTATCCTTGTCATTCCAATTCGGAATTCGCTTTGAATTCAGCTGCACCAATCTGGGGAGTGATCGATGGAATTGCGCGCGCTGCGGTACTTCGTCGAGGTGGTTCGCCAGCAGAGCTTCACCGCGGCGGCCGACAAGCTGTTCGTCACGCAGCCGACCATCAGCAAGATGGTGAAGGCGCTGGAAGACGAGATCGGTTCGCCGCTGCTGCTGCGCGACGGCCGGCAGATGGTGCTGACCGACGCCGGGCGGATCGTGTTCCAGCGCGGCCAGGACGTGCTCGCCGCGCAGGCGCAGCTGCAGTCGGAGCTGAACGATCTCGGCACGCTCGGACGCGGCGAGCTGACGATCGGCATCCCGCCGCTCGGCGGTTCGCTGTTCACGCCGATCATCGCCGCGTACAAGCAGCGCTACCCGAACATCGAGCTGAAGCTGTTCGAGCAGGGCGCGCGGATGATCGAGGCGGCGCTGATGTCGGGCGAGCTGGAACTCGGCGGGCTGCTGGAGCCGGTCGATCCCGGCACGTTCGAGCGACTGCCGATGGTGCGCGCGCCGCTGTGGCTCGTCGCGCCCCGCGAGTCGCGCTGGGAGGACCACGCGGCCGTGCCGCTCGCCGATCTCGCGCGGGAATCGTTCGTGTTCTATGCGGAAAGCCTCGCGCTGCACGACGCGGTGCTGGATGCGTGCCGGCAAGCCGGTTTCACGCCGTCGATCGTGAGCCGCAGCGGCCACTGGGATTTCATGGCCGCGCTCGTGCATGCGGGCGTCGGCATCGCGCTGCTGCCCGAGCCGTATTGCCGGCGGCTCGACGCGAGCCAGTTCACGTGCCGGCCGATCGTCGAGCCGGAAATCACGTGGGCGATCGCGCTCGGCTGGCTGAAGAAGGGCTACCTGTCGCACGCGGCGCGCGCGTGGCTCGACGTCGCGCGGGCGACGCTGCCGCTCGCGCCGGCCGACGATCTGGCGTTTGGGGGATTGCGGGCGAGGGAGTGAGGCAAGGACGAGACGTTCGGCACGCTGATTTCATTCAGTGCCGTCGAATCTGTTTCGAATCGTGTCGGCGTGCAACGCATCGAAATCCTCGGGGACCCGAATCTGCCCCTTCATGAATCCGACCCGCGATACCGGAGCAAGCGTCGGTGCCGAGGCAATCGGCACGACTTTGACCAGCGGCTTGCCGTCGTTCTCGATGACGAACAGTTCACCAGAACGAATTGCGTCATCGATCAAAAGCGACAGGTTCCTTGTCGCATCACGTAGGTCATAAGTCGGCATTTCACTGTTCCGCGAGTCCGGGTCGGCCAGCTTAGCTCTTTATCTATGTGGTGGACGCCGCATGGGCGGCGTGCCGGGAACCCGAACGCGCCCCTCAATGCCCCATCGCCGGCCCCGCGCCCTTCTTCGGCTTCGTGATCCACACGAGCGCCGCGAGCGCGATGAACATCACCGCCGACAGGTGGAAGAAGTCGTTGGTCGCCATCATGAAGCCCTGCTGCGTGACGAGCTGGTTCAGCTGCGCATTGGCCGTCTGCCCGACGATGCCGAGCTGTGCGAGCGCGCCCTGGTAGTCGGTCGTGTTCTGCGCGTAGACGCTCACCGATTCCGACAGCCGCGCATGATGGTAGATCGCGTCGTTCTCCCAGAACGTCGAGCTGGCCGCGGTGCCGATCGCGCCGGACAGCGTGCGCAGGAAGTTCGACAGCCCCGACGCGCTCGCGAGCCGCTCGTCGGAGATGCTCGACAGCGTGATCGTCGTCATCGGCACGAAGAAGCACGCGACGCCGATGCCCTGCACGAGCCGCGGCAGGATCACGTGGTTGAACGGCACGTCGAGCGTAAACGTCGCGTTCCACAGCGACACGCCCGCGAACACGATGAACGCGAAGCTCGCGACCATCCGCAGGTCGAGCCGGTGCATGTTGCGCCCGATCAACGGCGACAGCACGAGCGCGAGCAGCCCGACCGGCGCGGTCGCGAGGCCGGCCTTGCCGGCCGTGTAGCCCATCACCGTCTGCAGCCACAGCGGGAAGATCACGACCGAGCCGAAAAACGCCATGAAGCCGAACGAGATGATCAGCGCGCCGAGCGCGAAGTTGCGGTCCTTGAAGAGCGTGAGGTCGACCACCGGCTCCTTCTCGGTCGCCTCCCACACGAGCATGAACGCGAGCGACACGACCGCGATCAGCGCGAGCGCGACGATGAACGACGAGTTGAACCAGTCGCGGTCCTTGCCGAGGTCGAGCATCATCTGCAGGCACGACACGCCGATCACGAGCAGCGCGAGGCCGATCGCGTCGATCCGCTGCTTCGACGTCTTCGTCTCGCGGCCGCGCAGCAGGAAGTACGCGCAGGTCGCCGAGAACACGCCGATCGGCAGGTTGATGTAGAAGATCCACGGCCACGTGTAGTTGTCGCTGATCCAGCCGCCCAGCAACGGGCCGAAGATCGGCGCGACGATCACCGTCATCGCCCATAGCCCGAGCGCGAGCCCGCGTTTCGCGGGCGGGTAGCTGCGCATCAGGATCGTTTGCGACAGCGGCACCATCGGCCCCGACACGAGGCCCTGCAGCAGCCGGAACGCGATCAGCGTCTCGAAGTTGGTCGCGAGGCCGCACAGCGCGGACGCAATCGTGAACGCGAGCACCGACAGCGTGAACAGCCGCACCTCGCCGACCCGCCGCGCGAGCCAGCCGGTCAGCGGCACCGCGATCGCGGATGCGACCGAGTACGACGAAATCACCCACGTGCCTTCGCTCGTCGCGACGCCGAGGCTGCCCGAGATGGTCGGCACCGCGACGTTCGCGATCGACGTGTCGAGCACTTCCATGAAGGTGCCGAGCGCGAGCCCGACGGTCAGCAGCGCGAGCGCGCCGCCGGTCAGCGGCGCCGGTTCGGCGGCGGGGGCGGATGCCGTGGTGGCGGACATCGGGATCTCCTAGACGCGGCGCGCGCAACGCGCCGGCGCAACGCACGGGCGCGCGACGCAGCGCGGCCCGGCCGGGTGGAATGAAAAAGGGGAAAAGCGGAGCGCGTGCCTCGTCATCTTCTGCCCAGACAGAGAAATAAGCGACTGTTTAAACCTGGACATGGGGTCTCCGCACGCATCAGCAGTCAGGTTCGTCGGGCGTCGGGCAGCCGGTCGAACCGGGCCCGTTGGCGATGAAGCGTTGCAGCAGGCCGATGAGCGTCGCGAGTTCGTCGGCCGAGAAGCCTTCGAGCTGCGCGTTCAGCACGGTCGCGACCAGCGACGGCAGCGCGCGGGCGGCTTCGATGCCGCGCTCGGTCAGCGTCAGCTCGATCATCCGGCGGTCCTGCTCGCTGCGCGCACGCGCGATCAGCCCCTTGCGTTCGAGCCGATCGAGCATGCGCGTCATCGACCCGCTGTCGTACGACATCTTGCGCGACAGCTCGAACGGCGTACGCGCGTAGCCGCGCGACAGCAGCAGGATCACGCCGATCTGCTGCGCGGTGAGGTCGAGCGGCTCGAGCGCGCGATCCATCCGCTCGACGAGCGCCTGCTTCGCCTTCGACAGGTAATAGCCGAGGCTCGTTTCCAGCGCGATGTTCTCGGGATCGTAGAGGCCGCCGGTCATACGATTGCGCGCGCAGCAATAGTGCGTTTCGGGTTTGAACGCGCCCAGTATCTTGAAAAATGATTGCTTAGTCAATATTATTTGAGTCAACCAGTTACGACGTGCATGTTGCACTGCCGGAGACGATGTTCTGACCGATTGGCCCGCGCTGCCGGGCACCCCGAGGATGTTCGCGATGCTGTTCCTGAAAAATGCCGCCGGCGCGCTGCGCCGCAACCTGACCGATACCGCTCATCATGTGTTCTCCGGGCCGCACCGCGGCTGGAAGATCGCGCTGTACGTGACGATGCTGGTCGTGCCTGGCGGCTCGCTCGCGGCGCTCGGGTTCGCATGGTTCGATCATCGCCGGCAGCGCAACGCGAAGGGCGGCGCCCGCCGCACGAGCCAGCCGGCCGCAACCGAGCCGTCGACATGGCGGGCCGCCGCCGAGCCCGTCCCGGTGCCCGCGCGCTGCCACTGACGTCGCAGCGCTCTCACGCTCCACACCATCCCGCCTGATCGCCGGCCGCGTCACGCGTGACCGGCGTCGTATGCCCGGTCGCACGTCCGTTTTCCCGCAAGCGAGCCGTAATGGCCGGTAAACCGGCCGGCCGCGCCGGTAACACATCCGGGCCGCCGTGCACCGTACCCTTAGGGCTGCGCAGCTTTCCCGCCGTCAGTTACCATTTGTCCGCCAGCGGCACGACGACCGCATCGCGCGACGCCGCTCGCCGGCCGTCACGCCCAGACAGGAAAACCACCATGCCGTACGCCCCCCTCCCGCGCGCCGTTCGCCCGCTGAGCGCCGCCGTCGCCATTGCGACGGCCGTGCTGCTCGCCGGCTGCGCCGTCGGGCCCGACTATCACCGGCCCGACACGTCGATCCCCGCCGCCTTCAAGGAAGCGCCGGCCGGCTGGAAAGTCGCGCAGCCCGCCGATCGTGCCGACCGCGGCGCCTGGTGGACGGTCTACAACGATCGGCAGCTCGATGCGCTGATCGGCAAGCTCAACGCGTCGAACCAGACCATCGCGCAATCGGCGGCCGCCTACCGGCAGGCGCGCGCGCTCGTCACCGAGGCGCGCGCCGCGTATTTCCCGACCGTCGGGCTGACCGCATCGGGCTCGCGCGCGCGGTCGCCGCGCACGTCGCTGTCGTCGGGTTCGTCGTCGAATTTCGGCAGCGGGTCGACCGGGTCGATCAACAACAGCTACAGCGTCGGCCTCGACGCCAGTTGGGAACCCGACCTGTGGGGCAAGGTGAGCCGCACCGTCAGCGCGCAGCGCGCCGGCGAAGCGGCCGCCGCGGCCGATCTCGCGAACGCGCGGCTGTCGCAGCAGGCGCTGCTCGCGCAGACCTATTTCCAGTTGCGCACGTCCGATGCGCTGCAAAAGCTGCTCGACGACACCGTGAAGTCGTACGAACGCTCGCTGCAGCTCACGCAGAACCAGTACGCGCAGGGCGTCGCCGCGCGCGCGGACGTGATCCAGGCGCAGACGCAACTGCAGAGCGCGCAGGCCGCGCAGATCGACAACGGCGTCGCCCGCGCGCAGTACGAGCATGCGATCGCGACGCTGATCGGCGAGCCCGCGTCGACCTTCTCGCTGCCGCCGACCCCGCTCGCAGCCGAGCCGCCGATCACGCCGGTCGACGTGCCGTCCACGATCCTCGAGCGCCGGCCCGACGTCGCGGCGGCCGAGCGCCGCGCGGCGGCCGCGAACGAGCAGATCGGCGTCGCGATCGCCGCGTTCTTCCCCACGCTGACGCTGTCGGCCACCGGCGGCTTCCAGAGCTCGGTGTGGTCGCAACTGTTCACGCTGCCGGCGCGCTTCTGGACGGTCGGCCCGCAGCTCGCGGCCACGCTGTTCGACGCGGGGCTGCGCGCCGCGCAGACCGACGCCGCGCGCGCGACCTACGACCAGGACGTCGCCGCCTATCGCCTCGCGGTGCTGACCGCGTTTCAGGACGTCGAGGACAACCTTGCGTCGCAGCGGATCCTCGCGCAGGAAATCGACGTGCAGCGGCAGGCCGTCGACAGCGCCGAGCACGCGCTCGCGATCGTCACGAACCAGTACAAGGCGGGCACGGTCGCGTATCTGAACGTACTGAACGCGCAAACCACCGCGTTCACCGCGCAGCAGAAGCTCGCGACGATCGCCGGGCAGCGGATGGTGTCGTCGGTCGGGCTCGTGAAGGCGCTCGGCGGCGGCTGGGACGTGTCGGAACTGGCGCGCGAGAACGGCGACATGGCGGCGCCGGTGCCGGCGTCCGGTGCGGCCGCGCCCGCGGCTACCGCACCGTCGGTCGCTGCGCCGCTCGCGCAGAAGTAGGCAGGGAAGCGGGCTACGCGCGCAATCAGCGCTGCGCGTCGCCGAAGATCAGCGAAACCTGGTTGTTGCCGATCGGGTGGCCGAGCAGATTCAGCAGCCCGGCGAGGTTCGCCTGCTGCTCGGGCGCCGCATGCGCGGTCCCGCGAAACGATCCCTGGCCGGGGCCGAAGCTACCGTGCCCGTCGAGAAACAGCGGGCCCTGCGTCGTCGACAGGTCGAGATCGGCGCCCGCGCCCTTCGCCTGCAATACCGCGCGGTACGAACCGAGCGGCTTCACGCGCGACACGCGCGAACTCATCGAATCGATCGTCACCGTCAACTGGCCGAACGCGTTGTTGCCGATGAGCCGCCAGTCGCTCCAGCCGAGCCGCACGTCGCCCTGCAGGTCGAGCGTGTTGAACGGCGTGCCGAGCCCCGCGAGCAGCGACGCGGGCACCGCCATCGTGCCCGCCGACAGCACCGCGCCGCGCCACGTCGCATCGAGCGTGACCGCATCGGGCATCGCTTCCGTCTGCCGCAGGCGCATCTGCACGCGCCCGGTCAGCAGCGGCCAGAAGCGCGTGGTCCATTCGACCCGTCCCGGCAGCAGCGTCGCCGCGCTCTGGTCGGCGCCCGGCGCGAGCATCAGCGTGCCCGAGCCGTGCCACAGCGACCCGTCCGGATCGACGAGATTCACGTGACCGCCGGTCGCCCGCGCGAACTGCGGCGCGATCCACGCGGCCGGCGCGAGCGCGACGAGCGTCACCGCCGTCGCCACGCCGCCCGCCAGCACCCATGGCAACACGGCGACGAGCCGTCTCGCCCACGGCCGCATCGGCCGGCCTTCGTTTGCGTCATCCACTGCGGTCATCTATTTCTGGACGGAAGGCTGCATCACGGCCGTCAGGTCCACCTGGCCGTCTTCCTTCAGCGCCGTGGCATGCGCTTCGCCGACCTGCACCTTGAACTGCCGGCGCGCATCGTCGAGCCACTGGGTCCATGCCGGGAACGACACGTTCTTCATCTGGATCTGCACGCCGTTGCCGACGATCTGCACCTGCGCGCCCTGCAGCCCGTGATCGGACAGCGACGCGGTCAGCGCATCCTTCAGCGCGAGGCCGGTCGGCGCGACGCCCTGCGCGGCAGCCGACAGCGATTTCGCCTCGTTCGCCTGCGCGGTCATCTGCGCGAGTTCGTGACGCATCGTCGGCAGCGCGCGCTGGATTCGCGCACGGCCTTCCTGCGCGGGCGACCACAGCACCGAATACGCGATCGCGACGGCCAGCACGGCGCCGCCCCAGCCGAGCAGCATCTTCTCGCGCGGCGAGCGCTCGCCCCAGAACTGGGCCAGCGTCTGGTTCAGTTGTTCGGTTTTCATGAGCGGCTCCGGATCGTCCATTTGCCCGTGTTGCTGTCGACTTCGCCGGACAGTCCGTTACGCGCGAGGCGCTGCGTGAAATCGGGATCGACCTTGACTTCCGGCTTGAAGCCGACGTCGAGCCGCCGGTCGTGATAGTCGAGCGACGCGATGCCATTCAGCGGCAGCGCACCCATCGAGCGCGCCAGGCCGCTCGACAGCGCGAGGAAATCATTCGGCGACAGCTCGCCGGCAGCCAGCCGAAGCTGGTCGAGCTGGCGTTGCATCTGCGCGGGCGGGTCGAGCACGGTGGTCGTCTTCGGAAAGGCAGACAGCAGCGTCTCGGTGATCTGCGCGGACAGCGCATCGCGCTCGCGCGACAGCTTCCACCAGTGCACGTTCATCCCGATCACCGCGACGCCGAGCGTCGCCGCGGCGAGCGCGATCGGCACGCGCAGGCGCTTGAGCGTCGCGCGGTCGAAGCGCCACGGCTGCGATTCGAACTCGAATTGGCACAGATCGAATTTCTCGGTCAGCGCCCGGCGCGCGAACGTATCGAACGACAGCGGCGCGGCGCCCGGCAGCAGCGGCGCGTCCGTGCGGCCGACCGACGCGAGCCGCGGCTCCGCGCCCGGCTCACCGAGTTCGTACAGCTCGATGTCGCCGCCGCGCGCGAGCGCGGCCAGCGTGCCGGCGGCGCGCGACGCGGGCGCCGCGAAGCCTTCGCCGAGCGCACCGCGCGCGACCGCCAGCTCGAGGCGCGGCGCACCGGCCGCGGCCGGCAGCGCGCCGGCTTCGACGAGCACCGGCTCGACCGCCGTCGCGAGCCCGAGCACCGCGGCGACCGTCGCCGGGCGGGCAGCCGGCTCGGCGACGTCCGCGACGAGCGCGGCGGCGTCGGCGGGCTCGCCGTCGGCCGGCACGGCGGATGCGGCGTCGGCCGACGCGCGCGGCGCCGGCAGGCAGCGGGTCGCGGGGACCGCGCTCAGGTGCCGGTGGCCGGCCGCGGCAAACGCGTCGCAGATCGTGCGGAACCACGCGCGATCGACGACGGCCAGCACGCGGCGCCCGTCGGGCAGCGGGGCCGGATCGAGCGCGATATGGCAGCCGAGCGGATCCTGGATCAGCTGATCCTCGACGATGTTGGGCAGCGCCTGGCGCAGCTTCGGCCCCTTCAGCGGCGGCACGGTCGCGGCCAGCAGCAGCACGTCGCGCGCGGCGACGATCAGCACCGTCGCGTTCGCGCGCGGCAGCAGCGCGAGTGCGGCGCGGCCCGCGCGCTGCACGTGGCCGGCCTTGTCGACGAGCGTGAACGGCAGCTCGGGCCACTGCCATTCCTGCAACGGCACGGCAGGCTCGCGCGGCGGCAAAGAAACAATCAACGTGCTCACAAGAGCTCCTCTCCCGATTGGCGTCGTTATAGCTGGTCGCGGATGCGCACGACCCGCGTCGAGTGCGTGGTCGGATCACGATACACGAGCGAGGTGCGATCGACCTCCGCGCGTTCGTGCTGGATCCGGCCATGCACGATGAAATAGCTCGAATTGACGTCGACGAGGCTCGAGTCGATCGTCACGTTCGGCGGCGCGCCGGCGCCGCGCAGCGCGAGCTGCACGTCGCCGACGTTGCGGAAAAACACCGTCTCGCGGCGCGCCACGAGCGCCTGCGCGGACGACACGCTCATCCCCGGTATCAGCGCGGCGATCACTTCGGCCGGCGCGGTATTCATGTTCACGGGCGTCGTGGTCGGCAGCACGGTGACGAACGGGCGCAGCCGCGCGACCATCTCGGGCGTCACGCCGTCGACGTCGAGCAGGCTGTCGACGCGCGTCATCATCAGCGGCGCGGGCCCGCGGTCGCCGCCGGCCATCCCCGGATCGTCGGTGAAGCCGCTGCCCTGCATGTCGCCGCTCGTCACCGGTGCGGTCGCGGCGGTCGCGGCGGTCCCGCCGCCGCCGGGCAGGTTCGGCATCTGGAACCGCGTGGCCGAATGCAGCAGCCCCGCACGCACCTGCAGCGCGATGCGCTTCGCGAATGCGCTGTCGTAGCCGAGCGTCGTCAGCAGGCGCTGGAACGCCTGCATCTGCGTGACGTTCAGCTGCAGCACGCCGGGCGCCGGCGACGACACGAGGTTGCGCAGGTTGAACTTCGCCTGCGCATCCTCGATCGAGCCGGACAGATAGGTGTCTTCGGCGTCCGTGTCGTTGGGCGCGCCGATGCGGCCGAGGAAATCCGACAGCTTCGTCTTCGCGATCGGCACGCCCCAGATCCCGCCGAGATACGTGATGCCGGGCGCCGTATCGCCTTCGGAGCGCAGGATCATCCGCGTCCAGTCGAGCGCGCCGCGCGCGACCCACTGTGCCTGCGCGATTACCCGCTGGTTCTCGATGCGGCGAATCTGCACCTGCTGGCGCCACAGCATCCCCGACACGAGGATCGCCGACAGCGCGACCACGAGCAGCGCGGTGATGATCGCGGCGCCGCGCTGGCGGCGGGCCCGGATTCGACGGGAAGGGCGCGCACGCATCGTCATTCCCCGACGAGGAAGATGCGCGTGACCGGCACGCGCAGCGACGTCGCGCCGATGCTGACCTGCAGCCCGGTCACCGCGCGCGCCGGCGGCGCGTTGCCGATCTGCGGCACCTTCAGCGCGTCGTTGTTCTGTGCGAGCGCTTCGTCGGCCGTCTGCAGGTTGGTGGTCCAGCCCACGCGCGGCACGTACAGCTTCGCGTCGATCGCGCCGACGCCGCCCATCAGCGCGACCCAGCTCCAGCCTTCGACGCTGCTGTCCTTCAGCACGGTGCGCAGCCGGTTCGTGTCGTCGATCGGCGGCGATGCATAGCGCACGACGCGCCCGCCGGCGATCCGGTAGCGGACCACCTGCAGCCGCGGCGCGACGCCCGGCACGTCGAGTTCGCGCACGATCTGCAGCGTATTGCCGGCGACGCCGATCGCCGGCTGGCCGGCCTCGTCGTCGGTCGCGGCGAGCCGCGCGTCGATGCGCATCTGGTCGAACATCTGCGCGAACACGCGCTCGTCTTCCATCGCGGCCGCGACCTTGTCGCGACCGCGCATGATCTGGTCGAGCCCGCGCCATGCGAGGATCGCGACCACCGCGAGAATCGCGATCGCGATCATCAGTTCGATCAGCGTGAAGCCGCGGGCGAGGCGGGCGGCACGTGTGGACGGGCGTCGCATCGGCGCGTCAGAGCGGACGGCTGGTTTCATTCGCGACCACCGTCACCATCTGCGCGAGCACGCCGGCACGGCCGGGCGTGCTCACCGAAATCCGTACGCGCCGGAACACCGGGTTCGGCGTGGTGCTCACGCGCTGCGTGCAGACGAGCTGCACGTTGCCTTGCGAGCAATCGAAGCTCTGCTCCCCGACTTCCGGCCACGCATGCGTGAGCCGCAGCTGCGCAAGCGCGTTGTCGGCGCTCCAGCCGGCGAGCAGCCGGCGATGCAGGTCGGACGCGTTGCTCGCCATCGTGCCGACCGCGCGGATCGACGCGGCGAGCGCGACCGCGATGATCGCGAGCGCGACCAGCACCTCGATCATCGTGAAGCCGCGGGCGGAGGAAACGGGGAAGGGCAGGCGACGACGCATCGTCATTGCACCTCGTAGCGACCGTTGCCGGTGCCGACGATCGTCGCGCTGCCGGCGGCCGAATGCAGCGTCACGCGCACCGGCGTGTCGATGCTCTCGGTGCCGAACACGACGCGGTTCGCGCGCGTGTCCGACCCCGGGTAATCGATGTCCGCGCCGGTGACGCCGCCGTCCCAGTCGCGCGGGCGCAGCACGTCGTCGCGCAACGTGCGCCAGCCGTCGGGCGAGCTCACGTCGAACTGGAAACCGTGCGCGGTTGGCTGCCACGCGATCGGCCGCGCGCGCACCTGCGCTTCGTCGCCGGCCGTCTCGAACAGCAGCGCGATCCGCTGCGCTTCCTCGCGCAGGTCGGTGCGCGGATTGCGCGTCAACGACAGCGACGCGAGCGACACGAGCAACCCCGCGATCACGAGCACGACCAGCATTTCGAGCAGCGTGAAGCCGCGCCCGCGACGGCGCGCCGCGCGGGGCTTCATCAAGCCGCCATCGGCACCTGCCGGTACGGACGGCACCGCACCGCGACGCACGCGGCAATCGCGGCCGCAGCGGGAGGTCGTGCGAATGGCGAGCATGAAGAACGGAATGAAACGTCGGGCCGATCAGCGCCGGCTTACTGCCACGAGCCGATGTCGGAGTCGTTGCTTTCGCCGCCTTCCTTGCCGTCGGCGCCGTAGCTGAACACGTCGATCTCGCCGTGCACGCCCGGGTTCAGGTACTTGTACCCGTTGCCCCACGGATCGTTCGGCAGGCGCTCGAGATAGCCGCCGTCCTTCCAGTTGTTCGGGATCGGATCGTTGGTCGGCTTCTGGATCAGCGCGTTCAGGCCCTGCTCCTGGGTCGGATAGCGGCCGTTGTCCAGGCGGTACAGCTTGAGCGCCTGCATGATCGTGCCGATGTCCTGCTTCGCGGCGATGCGGCGCGCCTCGTCGGGGCGGCTCATGATCTTCGGCACGATCAGCGCCGCCAGGATCCCGAGGATCGCGACCACCACCATGATCTCGATCAGCGTGAAACCGCGCTGACGACGCACGGCCGCGTTGCGGCGAGTGATCCACGTTTGCATGACTGACTACCTCTTTCCAAAAAATGTCGTCGATTGAGTGACGCACCCGGCGCACCGGACGATTGCCTGACAGCAACCTTCCGGACCGGCGGGCGCGGAGCACGCATTGTAAGGCGCGCATCGCCGAGGGCTTTCACCCAACGCAAATTTCATATACATCCGTACAATAGCGCGCATGAACGCGCTCTCGATCCGGATCCTTTCCCTCGCCCTCTTCGCGGGTTTGTGCGCGACGGCCACCTACTGGGTCGTCACGCTGTCGGCCCGCGAAGCGCCGCTGCCCGCCGCCGCCGCGCGGCTGCCGATCCGCACCGAGGACGCCGCGGCGCTCTTCGGCGGCCAGCTCGACAAGAATCCCGTCCAGGACATCCACCTGTTCGGCATTCTCGCGCTCGATCATGGCGGCGCCGCGATCGTCGGCGTCGGCGGCGAACCGCCGCGCGCCGTGTCGCTCGGCGCGGAGGTCACGTCCGGCGCGAAGCTCGCCGAAGTCCGGCCGCGCTCGATCATCGTCGACCGCAACGGCGCCCGCGCCGAAATCCAGCTCCCGGCGAACACGCCGTCCCCCGCGATCTACATGCGCTGAACGGTAGCGGCCCATCCGTCGGAATCGGGCCGCACCGTCACTGCACCATGTTGTTCAGCTCGATGATCGGCAGCATCACGGCCAGCACGATCACGAGCACGATGCCGCCCATCGCGAGGATCAGCAGCGGCTCCAGCAGGCTCGTCAGGAACATCGTGCGGCGCTCGAGTTCGCGCGCTTCGCCTTCGGCCGCGCGATCCAGCATCGTCGTCACGTCGCCCGTCGCCTCGCCCGAACGAATCAGGTGCACGAGCACCGGCGGAAACGTCTTCACGTTGTTCAGCGCGCGCGACAGCGCGGAGCCTTCGCGCACGCGCACGATCGCATCGTCGATGTTCGCGCGCATCGCGCGGTTCGACAGCGTCTCGCCGGCCGCCTGCAGCGCGCGCAGGATCGGCACGCCGGCCGCGGTGAGAATCCCGAGCGTGCTCGCGAAGCGCACCGTGTTGTAGCCGCGCACGAGCTTGCCGGCGAGCGGCGCGGTCAGCACCCAGCGATCGAACGCGAGCCTGGGCCCGGCGCGCGACAGCGTCGCCTTCACGAACCACACGACGAGCGCGACCGCGATCAGGATCGCCCACCACCAGTGCCGCACGAATTCCGACAGCGCCATCATCACGACCGTGAGGATCGGCAACTGCTGCTTCGTGCTGGCGAACACGTTGACGACCTGCGGCACGACGTAGCTCAGCAGGAACGTGACGATGCCGAACGCGATCAGCGTGACGATGCCCGGATACGTGAACGCCAGCAGGATCTTCTGCTTCAGCGCATTGCTTTGCTCGATGTAGTCGGCGAGGCGCGACAGCACGATGCCGAGCTTGCCGGTGTGCTCGCCCGCGGCAACGAGTGCGCGGTAGATTTCCGGAAAATCGCGCGGATGCTGGCCCAGCGCATTCGCGAGCGAATGGCCGCCGAGCACTTCCGCGCGGATCGCGGCCATCAGTTCGCGGATGTAGTCGCGTTCGGCCTGCTCGGTCAGCACGCCGAGCGCCTCGTCGAGCGGCAGCCCCGCGATCAGCAGGCTCGCAAGCTGGCGCGTGAGGATCGCCTGTTCGCGCTGCGACAGCTTGCGGCCGAACGCGAGCCGCTGCGAACGCGCGCCGCGCGTCGCGCTGGCGGCCGGCTCGACGACGAGCGGCGTCAGCCCCTGCGTGCGCAGCTGGCCGCGCGCGGCTCGCGCGCTGTCGGCATCGATCACGCCTTTCTGCGCGCGCCCCGCCGAATCGATTGCTTCGAAACGGAATGCCGGCATCGCGCTATGCGCCTCCCGTCACGCGCAGCACTTCCTCGAGCGACGTTGCGCCGGACGCGAGCCAGCGCTCCGCGTCGTCGCGCAATGTGCGCATCCCTTCCGCGCGGCCGGCGGCCAGGATCTCGGCATCGGCCGCGTTGCGGTGGATCAGCGTGCGGATCGACTCGTCGACGAGCAGCAGTTCGTACACGCCGCGCCGGCCCGCATAGCCCGAATGCCCGCACTTGTCGCAGCCGACCGGATGCCACACGGTGCGGCCGTCCTCGTGCCGCTCTTCCTTGCAGACGGGGCAGAGCTGGCGCACGAGGCGCTGCGCGAGCACGCCGAGCAGCGACGACGCGAGCAGGTACGGCTCGACACCCATGTCGGTCAGACGGGTGACGGCGGACGCCGCATCGTTCGTGTGCAGCGTCGCGAGCACGAGGTGGCCCGTCAGCGACGCCTGCACCGCGATCTGCGCGGTTTCGAGGTCGCGGATTTCGCCGATCATGATCACGTCCGGGTCCTGGCGCAGGATCGAGCGCAGCGCGCGGGCGAAGGTCATCCCGATCCGCTCGTTCACCTGCGTCTGGCCGATGCCGGACAGGTCGTATTCGATCGGATCCTCGACGGTCATGATATTGGTCGTCGCGGTTTCGAGCCGCGACATCGACGCGTACAGCGTGGTCGTCTTGCCGGAACCGGTCGGGCCGGTGACGAGCACGATGCCGTGCGGACGGGCGATCAGCTTGTCGAACTGGACGAGCGTGTCGCGACCCATCCCGAGCGCTTCGAGGTTCAGCCGCTGCGCGTCCTTTTCCAGGAGACGCAGCACCGCGCGCTCGCCATGCCCGGTCGGCAGCGTCGACACCCGCACGTCGACCGGCCGGCCGCCGACGCGCAGCGTGATGCGGCCGTCCTGCGGCAGCCGTTTCTCGGCGATGTCGAGCTGCGCCATGATCTTGATCCGCGAGATCAGCGCGCCGTGCAGCGCCTTCTTCGGGCGCACGACGTCGCGCAGCGTGCCGTCGACGCGAAAGCGCACGACCGACGCATTCTCGAACGGCTCGATGTGGATGTCCGACGCCTGTTCGCGCGCCGCTTGCGTGAGCAGCGCGTTGATCATCCGGATGATCGGCGCGTCGTCTTCCGATTCGAGCAGATCCTCGACTTCGGGGATGTCCTGCATCAGCCGCGACAGGTCGACTTCGCCTTCGACCTCGCCGACCACCTGCGCGGCGCTGCCGTCCTGGCGTGCGTAGGCCTGGTTGATCGCCTGCGCGAGCTCGTCGGCCGGCACGCGATGCACGGAAATCGAACCGAAGTTGCGCGCGATTTCCGCGAGCGCGGCGTCGCTCGTGCGTTCGCTGATCCACACCTCGAGCGTGTCGTCGAGCTGATGCGCGATCAGCACCTGGCCGCTCTTCGCGAAACCGTACGGCAGCAGGCGCGCGGCGAGCGGCGACGGCGGCTGGCGCTCGCCCGGCGCGCCGTCGTGGGCGGATGACGCGAGCACGTCGCTCACTGCGACGCTCCCGGCGCGGTGGTCAGCGGCTGTTGCGGCACCGCCTGCTGCGGCACGCTCTGCGGCTGCGCGGGCGTTGCTTCCGGCAGCGGCTGGGCCGGTACCGGCGCGACCTGGCGCTGCAACTGCTGGCGGCGCATCTTGTCGAGATCGAACAGGTTGCCGGCCGGCGTGCCGCCCTGGCTCGGACCCAGCGGCATCGGCGGGACGACCGGGTCGTCCTTGTCGCGGATCACGTTGTTGTCCGACTTGTAGGCGCCCGTCACGCCCTGGATGTAGTCGTAGCGGTTCGCGGTGACTTCCTGCGCGGTGCTGCGATCGGAAATGATCACCGGACGCAGGAACACCATCAGGTTGGTTTTCGCGCGCTGCTTCGATTCCGAACGGAACAGCTGGCCGATCCACGGGATGTCGCCGAGCAGCGGCACCTTGCTGTTCGACACCTGGTAGTTGTCCTGCATCAGGCCGCCGAGCACGATGATCTCGCCGTTGTCGGCCAGGATCGTCGACTGGATCGAGCGTTTCGTGAAGGTCGGGCCGGTCTGCGCGTTCGTGGTCCCGCTGACGACCGCCGAATCCTCCGTGTAGAGCTGCAGCTTCAGGATCCCGCCGTCGGTGATCTGCGGCTTCACGTGCAGCGTCAGGCCGACGTCGCGGCGATCGTAGGTATTGAACGCATTGCTCGTCGTGCCGCTCGTCAGGTTCGAGTATGAACCGGTCGCGATCGGCACGTTCTGGCCGACGACGATCTTCGCTTCCTCGTTGTCGAGCGTGATCAGGTTCGGCGTCGACAGCACGTTCGCGTCGCTCACGCCCGAGAAATACTGCAGCAACGCGCCGAGCCCCTGCACGCCGAACATGTTATGCAGCCAGCCGATGTTGAGGCCCTGGGACAACTGCCCGAGATTGGACGCCAGCCCGCCGCCGGTGACCCCGCCGGCCGCGTTGGTCAAGCCGCCCGCCGTCAGGTTGATGATGCTGTTGCCGAGCCCCAGCCCGGGGTTCAGGTTCGTGCCGCCGAGAAACTGGCCGCTCGCGACCTGCCACTGGATGCCCAGGTTGCCCTGCGTCGTCGAGTTCAGCTCGACGATCAGCGCTTCGATATAGACCTGCGCGCGCCGCGCGTCGAGCTGGTCGATCACCGAGCGCAGGTTCCGGTAAACCGGATCGGACGCGGTGATGATCAGCGAGTTGGTCGCCGAGTCGGCCTGGATCATCCCGCCCGGCTGGTTGTCGTCACCGCTCTTGTCCTTGTCGCCGCCGAGCAGGCCGCCCGTACCGAGGCCACCGCCGGACGAGCCGCCGCCATACCCGGACGAGGACGACGAACCGCCGAGGCCGCCCGACGGCAGCGGCGGGGTGCCCGACGTGCCGGTCGAGAAGTTGCCGCTCGCCGACGAACCGCCGTTCTGGTTGAAGCTGTTCGCATCGTTGGACGACGCCGACGCGCCGCTGTCATTGCCGCCGCCCTTGCCGAGCATCCCGCGCAGCGTCTTCGCGAGCTTCACCGCATCGGCGTTGCGCAGCGGCACGACGTGCATGTTGCCGGGCACCGCGCTCGGCGCGTCGAGCTGCAGCGCGAGGCGTTTCGCGGCCGCGAGGCGCGAGCCGTTCGATGCGCGCAGCAGCAGCGAGTTGGTGCGCGGGTCGGCCGTGACCGACACCTTCAACGTCGCGTCGCTGTTGCCGATCGCACCCGGGTCGAGCATCTTCTGCATCTGCGCGGCGAGGTCGATCGCGTTCGCGTTGCGCAGCGTCACGACCTGCACCTGCGCACCCGCGGCGCTGTCGATACCGGAGATGATCTGCGCGATGCGGCGCACGTTGTCCGCATAGTCGGTCACGACGATCGTGTTGTTCGCCGGGTAGGCCGTCACCGTGTTGTTCGGCGAGATCAGCGGCCGCAGCACGGGCAGCAGGTTGTTCGCCGATTCGTTGTGCAGCTCGAACACCTGCGTGATCACCTGGTCGCCGCGCGCCTGCGGCGCATTGCCGACGTAGGTCGGCACGCCCTGCAGCTTCGCGTCGGCTTCCGGCACGACCTTCAGCACGCCGTGATCCTGCACGAGCGCGAAGCCCTGCATGCGCAGCGCGGACTGCAGCGTCTTCAACGCCTGGTCTTCCGGCACCGGCCGTTCGGCGACGAGATTGAGCTGCCCCTTCACGCGGGGGTCGACGATGATGGTCTTGCCGGTCGCGGCGCCGATCGCTTTCGCGACCTGGTCGATGTCCGCATTCACGAAGTTGAGCGTGACCTGAGCGTAGGCAGCCTGCGAGACGATGATGCCGGCCACGAGCAGGGTCGTGGCGATACGCCGCATAACGAAGCGATTTCTTGTCATGGATGAATGGGTCGATGCCGGCTCAGGCCACTTCCGGCGGTAGTGCTGGGATCCAAGTCCGAAAGAGGCGACATTAGCAGTTTTTCATGTCCGAAATATCACATTGATCCGAAGACTGTCTCACATACGACATGTGTCCGGCGAATCGTATGCGATATGTAAGGATCGGCGTCACCCTCCGCATGCCGGCCGTCGCCCCGATTTCGAGATGAATCGACACGGAAATGCGGTATAACCGGGCTGCCGTATTCCTGCCTGTCGCAATTGGACGGTCTGCCGGTATGATACGGGCGACGCGTTTCTCGTCGCATTAATAACAGGCACGGGTTTTCCCGAGCTTCGCGCAATTCCTTTCCGTTTCCGCACGATGAACAGACGGTTCGCTTCGATCGCGTTGATCGCCGCCAGCGCGTGGTTCGCCAGCGGCAACGCACGCGCGGATTGTTTCGACGAAGCGGCCAAATATCAGCAGGTCAATCCGCTGATCCTGCGCGCGATCGCATGGCAGGAATCGCGCAACCGGCCCGGTGCGCTGAACAAGAATACGAACGGCTCGGTCGACTACGGCCTGATGCAGATCAATTCGATCCACCTGCCCACGCTGTCGCGCTACGGGATCGGCCGCGACACGCTGATGGAGCCGTGCAAGAACGTGTACATCGCCGCGTGGCATCTCAAACAGAAGATGAACCGCTACGGCAACACGTGGCAGGCGGTCGGCGCCTATCATTCGGAAACGCCGTCGCTGCGCGACAAGTACGCGCGGCAGATCGCCGGCATCCTGACGCAATGGAAGCTGCTGCCGTCCGCGCAGACTGCCCAGGCCGCGCAGCCCGCTCAATGATTCGGCGCCGCGTCGCCGGTTGACGCAGGGCCGGCCGCGCGCGTTTGATGCACAATGCGGGCTGACGCCGCCGTTTCGCCCGCGTGCGGGCCGATCGCGCCCCGGCAGGGCGCCGCGGCCGCTTTTTCATCTTTTCCGTTGGTGCATATCATCATGAATCCGGCAATGAAACAGCCGTTGCCCGTCACCGTGCTGTCCGGTTTCCTCGGCGCCGGCAAGACCACGCTGCTCAACCACGTGCTCGCGAACCGCGCGGGCCTGAAAGTCGCGGTGATCGTCAACGATCTCGCGGCGGTCAACATCGACGCGTCGCTCGTGCGCGACGCGCAGGCGCTGTCGCACGTCGAGGAACGCCTCGTCGAGATGTCGAACGGCTGCATCTGCTGCACGCTGCGCGACGATCTGCTCGTCGAAATCCGCAACCTCGCGTCCGAAGGCCGCTTCGACGCGATCATGATCGAATCGACCGGTATCGCGGAGCCGATGCCGATCGCCGAAACGTTCACGTTCGTCGACGACGACGGCGCGTCGCTGTCGTCGATCGCGCGGCTCGACACGCTCGTCACCGTGGTCGACGCGTACAACTTCCTGCGCGACTACGGCTCCGACGATGCGCTCGCGACGCGCGGCATCGCCGCGTCGGAAGACGACGACCGCACGCTCGTCGAGCTGCTGATCGAGCAGATCGAATTCTGCGACGTGCTGGTGATCAACAAGGCCGATCTGGTCGGCGCGGACGATCTCGCACGCCTGCAGCACATCCTCGCGCGTCTCAATCCGCGCGCGCATCAGGTCGTATCGACGTTCGGCAACGTGCCGCTCGACGAAGTGCTGAACACCGGCCGCTTCGATTTCGACGAAGCCGCGAACGCACCGGGCTGGCTCGCATCGCTCGACCACGATCACACGCATTGCGACGACCCCGACTGCCATGACGACCATCATGCGCACGTGCACGGCGAAGCCGACGAATTCGGGATCGGCAATTTCGTTTACCGCGCGCGCCGGCCGTTTCACCCGGCACGGCTGTGGGCGCTGCTGCATCAGGAGTGGCCGGGCGTGCTGCGCAGCAAGGGTTTCTTCTGGCTCGCGACGCGCAACGACATCGCGGGCTCGCTGTCGCAGGCGGGCGGCGTATGCCGGCACGGGCCGGCGGGTTTGTGGTGGGCGGCGCAGGATCGCGCGGAATGGCCCGACGACGACGAGCTGCTCGCTGAAATCCGCACCGAATGGCTCGGCGATCTCGACGATCGCACGGTCGGAGATCGCCGGCAGGAACTCGTGCTGATCGGCATCGCGCTCGACGCCGATGCGTGGCGCACGAAACTCGACGCGTGTCTGCTGACGGATGCGGAGTTCGCACTCGGCGCGGCGGGATGGGCCGCGTTCGACGATCCGTTCCCGGCGTGGGACGTCGATTCGCACGACGACGACGATCACGGCGACACGCAGATCGTGCACGCGTGATCGCGTGGTAACGGCTTGTAAAAACAACCGTTAACTTTTGCAAGGGCGGCGCGAACTGTGGCGAAAATGCCGCGCGCGCCCAACAAAAAACCCGCCGAGAGGCGGGTTTTTTCTGGAACAGGCGCGGGTTTAACGCTTGTTGACGGCATCCTTGAACGCCTTGCCAGCCGTGAACTTGACCGTCTTGGCTGCCGGGATCTTGATGGTTTCGCCCGTCTTCGGGTTGCGGCCCGTACGTGCTGCGCGCTTGCCCGAACCGAAGCTGCCGAAGCCGATCAGCTGAACCGCATCACCCTTCGACACGGCCTTCTTGATGACTTCGAGCAGCGTGTCCAGCGTTTCGCCGGTTTGAGCCTTGCTGGCGCCCGTTTGGGCGGCGACGGCGTCGATCAGTTCCTGTTTGTTCATTAAGGTTCCTTTATCAGGTTAGGTTGACACGAACAGCGCGAACGCGCCGATTATACGTGCGCGAACCGTGCCGTCGAGAGTCAGACTCCGACGACACAGCGCCGAATCCTGGCCCGCGCGACGCGCCCTCCGGCTTGCCGGCGGCCACCCCGCGGTACGGCGTTGCTATGATAGCGCAGCGCAAACCCAATAACGACAAGGGTTTCAAAGATTTTCATCGGTATTTCGCCGAATGAATCGTCGATTGCCCGTTTTTTGACCTGCGCCAACCGGACAGGATACGCAGCGTGGTCCGCCCGCCCGTCGCCCCGTTGCCCTTTTCCAACGGCCGATCGGACGGCCTGCCGCAATCCCTTGCCAGGCTTGGCTGCCACGTTTTTTGTTTCGCATGCCCGACCGACTTGTTTACGCCTCGCTCGCGCTTCGCGACGACGGCACGCTCGTCTCGCCCGAGTTCGGCGAGCTTCATCACGGCGCATCCGGCACGCTCGCGCACGCACATCGCGCGTTCGTCTCCGGCAACGGGCTGCCCACGCGCTGGCAGCGCCGCCGGACGTTTACGATCGTCGCGACCGAATTCGGCGCGGGTGCCGGCTTCCTCGCGGCGTGGGCCGCGTGGCGCGACGATCCCGCGCGCTGCGAACGGTTGCATGTCGTTGCAGTCGAGTCGCATCCGTTCTCGCGCGACGACCTGCGCCGCGCGGTTTCGCATATGGTTGCGGACACAACCATATCGGCAGACACCGATGCATTGATCGACGCATGGCCGATGCTCGTGCCGGGCGTGCACCGGCTCGAATTCGACGAAGGACGCGTGGTGCTCACGCTCGCGTTCGGCGATCCGATCGACCTGCTGAAGAAGCTCGTCGCGCGCGCCGATGCGTTTTTTCTCGACGGCGCCGCGGCGTCGAGCGACGGGATCCGCGCACTCGCGAAACTCGCCGGCGAACACGCGACGTTTGCGACCCATGCAAAGTCCGACGACGTGAAGTACGCGCTCGGCGAAACAGGTTTCACGTTCCGCGAAGTCGACGATCGTCTCGTCGGCGACTATGCGCCGCGCTGGCGCGCGCGCCGGCACGAGCCGCCGCGTGCGCTGCCCGTTGCAGCGCGCCGTGCGATCGTGATCGGCGCGGGCCTCGCCGGCTGCGCGGTCGTCGAACGTCTGGCCGCGCGCGGCTGGGACGTCACGCTGATCGAGCGGCACGAACGGATCGCGAGCGAAGCGTCGGGCAATCCGGCCGGGGTGTTCCACCCGTTGATGACGCGCGACGACAACGTCGCGAGCCGCCTCACGCGCGGCGGCTTCCTGCACGCGCTCGCACGCTGGCGTGCGCTCGAACACGCAGGGCATGCATTCGCACGCAGCACGCACGGGATGATCCATCTTGCCGAATCGGCCGACGATTTCGCGCGGATGCGCGACGCCTTCGATGCGTTCGGCGCGCCGTCCGACTACGTGACGCTGCTCGATGCCGATGCCGCACGCGCACATCTGAATCTGCCGGTCGCGCACGGCGGCCTGCTGTTCCCGCACGGCGGCGCCGTCTGGCCGGCCGGGCTGTGCGCCGCGCAATATGCGGCGGCCGGCGAGCGCGTGCGCCTGCTCGCGTCCACCGGCGTCGCACGGCTCGAACGGCGGGGCGACGCGTGGCATGCGCTCGACGATACGGGCGCCACGCTCGCCGATGCAACTGTCGTCGTGCTCGCGAACGCGGGCGACGCCGCGCGTCTTGCCGGGCTCAAGCATGTCGCGCTGCAACCGGTACGCGGCCAGCTCACGCTGCTGCCGCCGGGCACGACGGCGCCGCTGCCGTGCCCGGCGATCGGCGACGGTTACGCGGTGCCGCTCGACGACGGCACGCTGCTGATCGGCGCCACGTTCGAACCCGACGACACCGATCCCGCGATGCGCGCGGCCGGCCACGCCGAAAACCTCGACCGCGTGCGGCGCCTGCTGCCGGGCCTGATCGGCGAACTGCCGGATCCGGCCACGCTGCACGGCCGCGTGGCGTTCCGCTGGGTCGTCGGCGACCGTCTGCCGCTCGTCGGCCCGCTCGCCGACGAGGCGCAGGCCACCGCGAACGCACGCGCGCTGGGCGGTGCGCAGGCGCGCGACCTGCCGCGCACGCCGGGCCTCTACGGCGCATTCGGCTTCGGTTCGCGCGGCCTCGTATGGGCTGCGCTCGGCGCCGAACTGATCGCGTCGCAACTCGAAGGCGAGCCGTGGCCGCTCGAGCGCGAACTCGCCGACGCGATCGATCCCGCCCGCTTCCTGATCCGCGCACTGCGCGCCCGCCGCGTCGGTTCGGCCGGCTGACTGGCCGCCCGCAGCCGTCACAGTTTCCCGATTTTTCCGCGCAAGGTTATCCACGCGACGCTGTGGATAACCGCGCGGAATCCGCGTGCACTCCGTGTGCAATCACAGTGGACGTAAACTGGGCAACTCGGCACAGCTGTGATGCGGCCCGAAAGTTGCTCAACTCAAACCGCTGTGCGCGAACAGCCTGTGCAACCGGTTATGGTTTCGCCAACACCTTGATCTGTCAGCGTAAACCGGAGTTATCCACAGAACTGTGCGTCCTTTGTTAACTTCTACTACGTATATATACAAGTAAACCTTTGAAACCAAAGACCTGCTGCGGCGCACAGCCCCGCGCGTCGATTCAATCGGTTCCGGAGCGAAAAACCTGTGGCACAATCGGTTTCCTTCGCGTTCGTTCGGCCAAGCGCCGGACATGCTTCAATGGAACGGTCGGCACGATTTCGAATCTGAATCTTCGAGACTGCGCAGTCCGTTCACACACCAGGCCGACAATCCAGATCGGCAACCTGAACGACGTTCCGCCTTGTGGCGGAACAGGCGGACCCCATGTACCGCCATCGTCGAGCACAACAATCACATTCGGGGCAATACCCAGCCGGCGCGCATCCATTCCTGTCGCTTGACCCCGCGTCGCTGGCGGTTGCTTCCAAAGGAGAAGTCACCACGATGAAGTCGGCGTTCTCATTCCTGCCCAACTGGCCGCTCGCGCCGGATGCCGTGTTCTGGGCCGGGCTCGCGCTGTTCGCAGCCGGCCTGTGCGGCGAGCTGTGCTATCGCGCGTGGCGCCTGCCGCGCATCACCGGCTATGCCGTGATCGGCCTGATCGCCGGTTCGTTCGGATTCGGCGTGATCGACACCAGCACCGACGAAACCTCGCGGCTCCTGATGGACGTCGCGCTCGGCCTGCTGCTGTTCGAACTCGGCAGCCGCCTCGACCTGCGCTGGATCCGGCGCAATCCGTGGCTCGTCGCGTCGAGTCTCGCGGAGGCCACGCTCACGTTCGTGCTCGTGCTGTTCGTGATGCTCGCGCTCGGCGTATCGGGGATGGTCGCGCTGGTGCTGTCGGCGATCGCGATCGCGACGTCGCCGTCGATGGTGATCCAGCTCAAGACCGAACTGCGTGCGGAAGGGCAGGTGTCGCAACGCCTGATCACGCTCACCGCGCTCAACAGCGTGTACGCGATCGTGCTGACCAAGCTCGTGACGAGCTGGCTGCACCAGGAAGCGTACGGCAACGTTTTCGCGACGATCCTGCAGCCGCTCTACCTGCTAGCCGGTTCGTTCATCGTCGCGTATCTCGTCGCGCGTTCGTGCAACTACCTGTTCCGTCACATGACCGCGACGATGCGCGACGAGCATTCGTTCGTCGCGCTGTTCGGGCTCGTGATGCTCGCGATCGCCGTCGCGCAGGCGTTGAAGCTGTCGACGCTGCTCACGCTGCTGCTCGCCGGCATCATCGTGAAGAACCTCGAAGCGCGGCCGCAGCTGTGGCCCGAGCACTTCGGCACGGCCGGCTGGCTGCTGACGGTGGTGCTGTTCGTGCTGACGCTCACGTCGTTCACGTGGGGCGACATCGCGCTCGGCGGGCTGCTCGCGATCGTGCTGATCGTCACGCGGCTCGCCGCGAAGCTGGCCGGCGTCGTCGCGTTCGCGAAGCCGAGCGGCCTCGGGATGAAGCAGGGCATCGCGCTCGGCATCGCGCTCACGCCGATGTCCGCGCTGTCGTACCTGCTCGTCGACGATACCTACCAGCTTTATCCCAATTTCGACCCGCACCTGCGCGCGATCGTGATGTGCTCGATCGTGATCCTGCAGCTCGTCAGCCCGTTCGTCGTCTATCGCTGCCTGTCGGCGGTCGGCGAACGCAGCGACGGCAACTGATTCCGGAACCTGCCATGGCACTCGAAACCTTCGTCAATTCCGAACCGTTCACGTTCGGCGTCGAACTGGAGATCCAGGTCGTCAACACGCACAACTACGACCTGACCAAAGCGGCGTCCGACCTGATGCGCCTGATCCAGGGCGAGACCTTTCCCGGCAACATCACGCCGGAAATCACCGAAAGCATGATCGAGCTGTCGACCGGCATCTGCCATTCGCACGAGCAGGCCGTCAGCGAGCTGCATGCGATCCGCGACGTGCTCGTGAAGGCGGCCGACCAGCTCAACGTCGGGCTGGCCGGCGGCGGCACGCATGCGTTCCAGCAATGGAGCGACCGGCAGATCTACGATGCGCCGCGCTTCCAGTACATCTCCGAGCTGTACGGCTATCTCGCGAAGCAGTTCACCGTGTTCGGCCAGCACGTGCACATCGGCTGCCCCGATCCCGACAGCGCGCTGTTCCTGCTGCACTCGATGTCGCGCTTCATTCCGCACTTCATCGCGCTGTCCGCGTCGTCGCCGTTCGTGCAGAACGTCGACACGGGCTTCCATTCGGCACGCCTGAATTCGGTATTCGCGTTCCCGCTGTCGGGCCGCGCGCCGTTCGTGCTGACCTGGGACTCGTTCGAGGAGTACTTCACGAAGATGGTGAACACGGGCGTCGTCAACTCGATGAAGGACTTCTACTGGGACATCCGGCCGAAGCCCGGCTACGGCACGATCGAAGTGCGCGTGATGGACACGCCGCTGTCGGTCGACCGCGCGGCGGCGATCGCCTGCTACATCCAGACGCTCGCACGCTACCTGCTGACCGACCGGCCGCTGAAGCTGTCGGAGGACGATTACCTCGTCTATACGTTCAACCGTTTCGAAGCGTGCCGCTTCGGGCTCGAGGGCACCTGCGTGAATCCTCAGACGGGCGAGCGCCGCACGATCGCGGAAGACATCCTCGACACGCTCGACCGGATCGCGCCGCATGCGGCCGCGCTCGGTTCGCGCGCGGCGCTCGACGAGATCGGCGCGCTCGCAAAGGCGCGCGTGAACGATGCATCGTGGTTGAGAACCGTTTTCAAACAGGAAAAATCGCTGAACGAGACGGTCCGGCAGCAGTGCTTACGTTGGCGCGAGTGAAAATATGTTTTGCAGATTGCAGAATCGACCGCGCCGCGATTCGCTGAACGGTTATCGGCGCCCTGTCGCGCCGAAATCGTTGCCGGGCACCGTCGCAATCTGTGGATAACCCGATATTCCGCTGCAAAGTCAATGCTCTGTGGGTGGGATAACCCGGTGGATCATGACCGCGCGGCCGATGGCCGATCCGAACAGGAAAATGCCGGCGCGCCCCGTTTCGCGGGCGCGCGACATCACGCGCACAACGAAAAAATCCGGTTATCCAGCGATTTTCCACAGCATGCAGGGGATAACTTAGCTGTGCGATTTTCCGCTCTCGCTTAGAATGTCGGCTTTGCGGACACCGGAACGATGCGTGTCTCTCCGGTCGCCGCGAACGCGACCGCCGCGTGTGCCTCGCGACGGCCGTGCTGACGCACTCGAGAGAGGGCGTCTGTTTTGAGATGGATTCGATCTCCACACTACGGCCGCTCGGCCATCCGGGCGGCGGCAAAGCGAAAAGACTATGAGCGAAGGCGTTTACGGGAACCAGGCTGCGGGACGTGTGACCCACAGCCTGCTGCGGTTGAGCACGGCCATGCGGAGCGAGGCATGGGATTGGGCGGAAGGCGCTGGCCTGACGCCGACGCAAGGCGAGATTCTCGTGCTGCTGCTGCAGCGCAAGGGCCCGATGCGGCTCGGCGAGATCGCGCGCGAGACGCAGCTGACCGCGGCCACCACGAGCGATGCGGTCAGCACGCTCGAGACGAAGGGGCTCGTCGAGAAGCGTCGTGCGCTGGACGACGGCCGGGCATTGGCCGTACGCCTGTCGGCGCGTGGCCGCACGGCCGCGAAGAAGGCGCTGCAATGGCCTGAATTCCTGACGAAAGCAGTCGGCAAGCTCGGCGCGGACGAGCAGGGCACGTTGTACCGCGCGCTGCTGAAGACGCTGCGCGAGCTGCAGGTGGCCGGTGCGACGCCGCCGCAGCGCATGTGCCTCACGTGCACGTACTTTCAGCCGGGCAAACCGTCGAAGAAGACGGTGCATCACTGCGCGACGCTCGACCTCGACATGTCCGACAGCGATCTGCGTCTTGACTGCTCGGTGCAGGAAGAAGCCGACGCGGCGACGCAGAAGAAGACCTGGAAGATTTTCGCAGGCTGACGTCCGTCGATCGACCGGGAGGCCGATGATGAACGCTGAAGTCGTGGCGATCCGCCACGTGCATTTCGAGGATCTCGGGAGCTTCGAGCAGGTGCTCGGCGAACGCGGTCGACGGGTGCGCTATGTCGATGTCGGATCGTCGCGGGTCGAGGTGCTCGACGTGCTCGAGCCGTCGCTGCTCGTCGTGCTCGGCGGGCCGCTCAGCGTGTACGACGACGCGCAGTATCCGACGATCGCGCCGCTGCTGGCGCTCGTGCGCCAGCGCATCGACGCGGGGCTGCCGATCCTCGGCATCTGCCTCGGCGCGCAGTTCATCGCGCGGGCGCTCGGGGCGCGCGTCTATCCGGCCGCGCAGCACGAGCTCGGCTGGGCGCCGCTGACGCTCACCGATGCCGGCCGCGCGTCGCCGCTGCGCCATCTCGACGGCGCGACGACATCGATGCTGCACTGGCATGGCGATACGTTCGACCTGCCGGGCGGTGCGATCCATCTCGCGTCGACGCCGGCCTGCCACCACCAGGCATTCGCATGGGGGCAGCACGTGCTGGCGCTGCAATGTCATCCCGAGATCCGTACCGATCGCTTCGAACCGTGGCTGATCGCGAACGCCGGCGAAATCGCCGCGACGCCCGGCATCGACGCGCGTCAGTTGCGTGCCGATACCGCGCAGCACGGCCCCGCGCTCGAGACGGCCGCACGGCATATGTTCGCGGAGTGGCTCGGTAGCGTCGGGCTCTGACGTCGCGGGCGGTCCCGTCCGCCGGAAAGGATTGGCCCGGCCTGCATCCGTTGAGGGCCGGCGCATCGCCTTCCATCGCCTATTCCGTTTGTTCCACGCCCCGCCGGCGTCCGGCCGGCCATACCTGACCATCCGCTTACTGCGGAGCGCGCTGTCTGCACGCTTCAGGCGTGCGTGCTACGCTCGTCCGCTCTTTCCCTTTCCTGGCGAGCGGCTTCCATGACTGCGCTGTTTTCCCCGTTCACGCTGCGCGGCGTGACCCTTCCGAACCGGATCGTGATCTCCCCGATGTGCCAGTACTCGGCCGAACGCGGCGAAGCGACCGACTGGCACATGATTCACCTCGGCCATCTCGCGCTGTCGGGCGCCGGGCTGCTGTGCATCGAAGCGACCGCGGTGGAACCCGACGGACGCATCACCCATGGCGACCTCGGCCTGTGGGACGACGTGACCGAAGCCGCGCTGAAGCCGGTGCTGGCCGCGATCCGCAAGCATTCGCCGATCCGCATCGCGATGCAGTTGTCGCATGCGGGGCGCAAGGCGTCGAGTGCGGCGCCGTGGGAGGGGGGGCAGCTCGTGCCGGTCGCCGACGGCGGCTGGCTGCCGCATGGCCCGTCGGCCGTGCCGCACAAGGACGGCGAGACGCCACCGCTCGCGCTCGATGCGGCGGGCCTGAACCGCATCCGCGAAGCGTTCGCGGCGTCGGCCCGGCGGGCCGCGCGGCTCGGCATCGATGCGATCGAAGTGCACGCGGCGCACGGCTACCTGCTGCATCAGTTCCTGTCGCCGCTCGCGAACCGGCGCACCGACGAATACGGCGGCTCGCGCGAAAACCGGATGCGGTTTCCGCTCGAGATCTTCGAGATCGTGCGCGCCGCGTTTCCGGACGATCGGCCGGTCGGCGTGCGCGTGTCCGCGACCGACTGGGTCGAAGGCGGCTGGGAACTCGACGATACGATCGCGTTCGCGCACGAACTGCAGCGCCGCGGCTGCGACTGGATCGACGTGTCGTCCGGCGGCGTGTCGCCGCTGCAGAAGATTCCGCTGTCGCCCGGCTATCAGGTGCCGTTCGCGCAGGCCGTGAAGCGGGCGGTCGGCATGCCGACGATCGCGGTCGGCCTGATCAACGAACCCGAGCATGCGAACCGGCTGATCGAGGCCGGCGATGCCGATTTCGTCGCGATGGCGCGCGCGATGCTGTACGACCCGCGCTGGCCGTGGCATGCGGCGGCCGAGCTCGGCGCGCAGGTGACGGCGCCGCCGCAGTACTGGCGCTCGCAGCCGCGCGAGCACAAGGCGCTGTTCGGCGACGTCGCGTTCGGCCAGCGCTGAGCGCACCGCGCAATATTGCGCGCGATGTTGAACGAAGCAATATCGAACGTGTAGGATGCGGGTGATTCGCCGCATGCCCCGACGCGGCACCGACCGGTGCCGCGTTTTCGTTTGGCGCGGCGCCCGGCCGCGATCGCGGTCGCTTCCGTTCAAGTCGTCTTCACAAGGATTGGTTCGATGAGTTCACGCAGGATCGCGGTGCGCCGCTCGGGAGTACACGGCAAGGGCGTGTTCGCCGTGGCGCCGATCAAGGCCGGCGAACGCGTAGTGGAATACAAGGGCGAGCGAATCTCGTGGAAGGAAGCGCTGCGCCGTCATCCGCACGACCCGAGCGAGCCGAATCATACGTTCTACTTCGCACTCGACGAAGGCGGCGTGATCGACGGCAAGGTCGACGGCAACAGCGCGCGCTGGATCAATCATTCGTGCGCGCCGAACTGCGAAGCCGAGGAAGTCAAAGGCCGCGTGTATATCCACGCGCTGCGCGATATCGGCCCGGAAGAGGAGCTGTTCTACGACTACGGCCTCGTGATCGACGCGAAGCTGACGAAGAAGCTCAAGCGCGAATACGCGTGCCACTGCGGTGCGGAATCGTGCCGCGGCACGTTGCTCGCGACGTCCGACGAAGGCGGGAAGAAGAAAAAGAAGAAGGACAAGAAGGACGGCAAGCCTGCGTCCGGTTCGAAGGACAAGAAGAACAGGAAGTGATGCAGGCGGCAGCGCATCGCGCGCTGCCGCGGTCGTTTCAGCCCGCGGCTGCCGCGTCGTGGCGGCCCGGCGTTCGCTTTCCTTTTCCGGCGGGCCGCCCGGTCGACGGGCCAGCGGTTGCCCGCCGCGACTCGCTGGTGATCGCTCAGTGCGTCGGCGCCGCGGCCGGCGTTTCGCCGGCCGGTTTTTCCGTCCGCGTCGCGAGCGGCACCCGCACCACGAAGCGCGAGCCGCCTTCCGATGCATCCTCGTACGACACGGTGCCGCCGTGCATCGCGATGATGTCGTGCACGATCGCGAGCCCGAGCCCGGCGCCGGTTTCGACACCGTTGCCGCTTTGCGCGTCGCCGCGGAAGAAGCGCTTGAACAGGTCGGCCTGCTGGTTCGCGGGCACGCCGGGGCCGTTGTCCTCGACGACGATCTCGGCGGCCGGCTGGCTGTCCTCGAGCGCGGCGCGCGCGACGTTCACCGTGATCCGCGCGCCGTCCGGCCGCGCGAGCGGCACGTACTTCAGCGCATTGTCGAGCAGGTTCGCGATCACCTCGCGCAGCAGCACCGGGTTGCCGCGCACGATCAGCTTCTCGTCGTCGCCCGGCTCGTCGCTGCGCTGGAAGCCGAGGTCGACGTGCGACGCGAGCGCGCGCGGCACCCATTCGGCGCCCGTCTCGAACGCCATTGCCGCGAGATCGACGTCGACGAAGCGCGCGGCCTGTTCGCCCGGCTCGGCCCGCGCGAGCGACAGCAACTGATTGGACAGCCGTACCGCGCGGTCGGCGGCCGCGCGCAGCTCGCGCACCGCGGCGAAGGTCTGGTGCGGGTCGCGCGCGACGGCCGCCTGCTCGGCATGCAGCTTCACCGCGGTGAGCGGCGTGCGCAACTGGTGGGCAGCATCGGCGATGAACTTGCGCTGCGCGTCGAGCGCAGTCTTCAGGCGGCCGAGCAGCGCGTTCATCGCGCTGGTCAGCGGCCGGATCTCCAGCGGCACGTCGGTTTCGTCGACCGGTTCCAGCGACGTATGGGTTTGCCGGTTCAGCGAATCGGCGAGATGCGTGAGCGGGCCCAACTGCTGGTTCACGACGCGCCATACGATGCCCCAGCCCGCGAGCAGCAGCAACAGCAGCGGCATCATGATCGCGACGAGGAATTCGGCCGCGATCCGATAGCGGTGCCGCACCGGCTGCGCGACTTCGACGACCATCGGCCGGCCGCCCTCGACGTTGTCGACGCGCACCTGCGCGACCCGGACCGCGCGATTGTCGTATTCGGCCTCGAACACGTACGCGTGATGCATGCGGCGCACGTTGATGCCCTGTAGCGGCAGCTTCGGATCGCCGGCGAGTTCCTCCTCGCCGTCGCTGATCCGGTAGATCAGCGCTTCGGCTGGATCGGAGAACATCGCCTGCGCGAGCGGCGGCACCGTGAACGGCGCGTCGGGGCCGGCGATCTGGATCTGCTTGGAGATCGCGGTCGCGAGATCGGCGAGCGAGCGGTCGATCACGTGCTGCGTGTATTGCCACGCGAGCCAGTAGGCGATCAGGCCGCTCATCAGCGCGAGCATCGACAGCGGGGCGGCGAGGCGCCGGAGCAGCGAGCGGCGCAGGCTGGTGGTCACAGCCGGATCAGAAGACATTTCGACGGGCAAAAGGATAAGCGCCGCTCACGGGGAGCGGCGCGGTCGTGCGCCGGGAACGGCGACGCAGAGCAGCACGCGTGCGCCGACGGCACGCGTGCCGGCCGGCGCGCGGCGTCGCTCAGACGCTCGCCGTCTGGCGGATTTCCTGCAGCAGGTAGCCGAAGCCGCGCACCGTGACGATTTCGACCCGGCACTGCTCGAGTTTCTTGCGGACGCGGTGCACGTAGACCTCGATCGCGGTGTCGCCGAGATCGCCGCCGAAGTGCGTGAGGTGGTCCTGCAACTGCGCCTTGCTGACCACGCGGCCGTGACGCAGCAGCAGCATTTCCAGCACCGCGAATTCGCGCGGCGACAGTTCGAGCGGCTTGTCGTCGTTGAAGATGCGGCGGTCGACGCCCGACAGGCGGACGCCGCCGAGCGACACTTCGGGACGCGGCATGTCGCTGTGCGGGCCGCTGCGGCGCATCACCGCGCGGATACGCGCTTCGAGCTCGGCCGGCTCGAACGGCTTGAGCATGTAATCGTCGGCGCCGGAGTTCAGGCCCTGGATCCGGTCGTTCAGCTCGTCGCGGGCGGTCAGCACGATCACCGGCGTGTGGCGGTTGGTCTGGCGAAAGCGCGTGAGCAGCGTCATGCCGTCGATGCCCGGCAGGCCGAGGTCGAGGATCACGAGTTCGTGGCGGTTCTGTGCCAGCGCCTGTTCGGCAAAGATGCCGTCATGCACCATGTCGACGGTGAAGCCAGCCTGCTCGAGGCTGCTCTGGATACCGCGTGCGATGGGGCGGTCGTCTTCGATCAGAAGGAGTCGCATGAAGTTCGCTCAAGTACAATGGGTTGGCGGTTCAGGCACGCGGACAGCACGAAGCCGTTTCCACAGGAACGCCGCATCGCCTGACATCAAGCATGGCGGCCAGCGAACGATTAAATCCAATCATGTCCGATATTTCGATCCACGACCTCGAAGCCGCGATCAATTTCTGGCGCGCCCGCTCGCCGTCGAGCGGCGACGAACTCAAACTCTGCGAAGAGGCCAGCGCGCTCTCCAAGCCGTATGCGCTGCTGATTGTACAGCGCGAAAGCGCGCTGCAACTGGAAGGTTTGGACCCCAAGGCGCGGAAAGCGTACGAGACTTACGTGCGCCTTAAGGATGGCTTGGAAAGCTGAAGGCTTTCGCTGAGTACATCCTAGAAAACGTTCAGCGAAATGAAAAGTTGACGCGCCGCGCACGGAAAGCGCGCGGCGGCGGAGACGGGATTCAGGCGCCCGGTTGCGCGTGCGCGGCGGCGCCGTCGATGAACCGCGCGAGTTCGATGTCGCGTTCGGTCAGGCCGTCGGCGTCGTGGGTCGACAGCGTGACGTCGACGCGGTTGTACACGTTGAACCATTCCGGATGGTGGTTCATTTCCTGCGCCTTGATCGCGACGCGCGTCATGAAGCCGAATGCCTCGTTGAAATCGGCGAAGCGCAGGCGGCGCTGGATCGCGTCGCGGCCCGGCACGGCCGTCCACTGCGCCAGGCCTTCGAGCCGGGTCTTGCGTTCTTCGGATGTGAGCTTGTGGATCATCTTGCACCTCTCGTTCGGTAACGGCGCCCACGCGCGGCTGCGCCGCGCGGCGAAGCCGGCATCGTTCATTGTTCCATAGTTGCGGAAAGGACGACGGGCGGCCGGCAACCGGCAACCGACGGCCGGCGCGTCACGCGTCGGCGTCGGCGTCGTCGGGCCAGCCTTCGCCCGTGCCGCGATGCAGTACGCGATCGGTGTCGAGCACCGCGCCGGCCGCGAATTCGGGCAGCCCCGCGAGCCGGTCGGCCAGCGCGCGGCCATCGACGTCGGCGAGCGCGAACAGCTGCGCGAAATCGTCGATCACGAAGTAGGTCTTCTGGAACGTGTCGATCCGGTACTTCGTGCGCATCACGCGCTCGAGGTCGAACCCGAGCCGGTTCGGCGCCGCGCTCTCGAGGCTATACAGGCTTTCGCCCTTGCTCGACACGATCCCGGCGCCGTAGATCGACAGCCCGTTCGTGCCGCGCGGATCGCGGATCAGCCCGAATTCCACCGTATACCAATAGAGGCGCGCGAGCCGCGCCAGCGCCGCTTCGTCGTCGGCGACCGCGAGCGCGGTGCGGCCGTACGCCTGCATGTAGTCGGCGAACACCGGGTCGATCAGCAGCGGCACGTGGCCGAACAGGTCGTGGAAGCAGTCGGGTTCCTGCAGGTAGTCGAGCTGGTCGGGACGGCGCATCCACCAGGTGACCGGGAAACGTCGGTTCGCGAGATGCGCGAAGAACACGCGGTCGGGCACGAGGCCGGGCACCGCGACGATTTCCCAGCCGGTCGCGGGCTTCAGCTGACGGTTCACGTCGGCGAACGACGGCACGCGATCGGCCGGCAGCGCGATCTTGCCGAGCCCGGCGACGAACGGGTCGCACGCGCGGCCGCGCAGCAGCGCCGACTGGCGCGCATAGAGCTGCTTCCACACCGCGTGGTCGACCTGGCCGTAGCGCTGCAGCGGCTGGTCGATGGTGAAATCGGCGCGGGTTTCGAGGCCCGCATCGAACTGCTCCTGCAGTTTCGCGGTGACGACGGTGGACATGATCAGGCTCTGCACGCTGGGGTTGGGATCATGCAAGTGTAGAGCGGGCGACGCGCGGATTGGGCGCATAGTTGGCGTCAATTCGCTTAGTGATGCGATAATTGCGCATCGAATAACGAATCAATGCGGAGAATGCTCATGCTGGAACTCGATCACTTCGATCTCGCGTTGCTGGACGTGCTGCAGCGCTTCGGTCGCGCGACGCATCAGCAGCTGGGCGAGCAGGTGCCGCTGTCGCCGTCGCAGATCGGCCGGCGGCTGCAGCGGCTGGAGGCGGCCGGCGTGATCGAAGGCTACCGCGTGATGCTGCGACCCGAAAAGCTCGGGCTCGGCGTGACCGCGTTCACGAGCCTGAAGCTCAAGCATCACGGCGATTCGATCATCGAGCAGTTCCAGCAGCAGATCGACGTGCTGCCCGAAGTGCTCGAATGTCATGCGGTGGTGGGCGATGCCGACTACCTGCTGCGGATCGTCGCGCCGGATCTCAACGCGCTGTCGCAGTTCGTGATGAAGAAGCTGATGCGGGTGCCGGGCGTTGACAGCGTGCGCTCGAACATCGTGCTGACGACCTTCAAGCGCAACGGTGCATTGCCGCTCGCGCATCTCGCGCCGGGCGCCGCGTGACGGGGACGCGGCCGCGGCATCGGCGCTGAAGGCGGCACGCGCCGTACCGCCTTCGATGGGGCCGGATCAGGCCGTTTCGGGCTGGGTGTCGGCGTTCAGCAGATCGACGTACGCGACCGCGACGAGATCGTCCTGCGCGACGCCGAGTTTCGCGAACACCTCGTGCGCTTCGGCTTCGCCGCCCGCTTCGTCGTCGTCGGCACCCAGCACGACTTCGAGCTCGATGAAATCGCCGAGGCCGTCGACGCGGTCGAGGTGGATGCGCGTGCGGCCGGCGAGGTACACGTGCCGCTCCTTCGTCACGATCCCGCGCGTGGTCAGCGCGGTCGCGAGCAGCGAATGCATCGCGTCGGGATTCGTCACCGGGCTGCGCGTGTAGTACGACGCCTTCGGGCCGTCGCGATCGTCGCGCTGGTAGAAGATCAGCTCGGCCGGCGTGCCGTCCTCGAAGCGGCGCAGCTTGAGCCGGCCGCGCGGCACGTCATAGAAGAAATCCTGCTGGCGGTAGAAGAGCGGCGCTTCGGTCGCGAGCTGGGCCGCCCGTTCGCGCAGCCGGTCGAATTCGCGGGCGCGGGCTTTGATCTCGATGTTGCGGGCCATGCGGGTCTCCTTCAATCGGGGTCTCGCGGTGTGCGAACGCACAATCTAGCAAAAAGCCTGCGATGGTGGCGTGACGCGCGGACCGGCCGCGGCGACACGACGCGGGGCACGCGATTCGATCCGCGGCATGCGTCAGGCGCCGAAACTCGATGCGTAACCGGCCGCGTCGACATCAGCCGCGCTCATATCGCCCACTGCGCGTCGATCAACCGCAGCGCGGCCGCGATCGCCGGCTCGTCGCGCCGCTCGGCGAGCGTCACGAACGTCAGCTCGGTCGGCACCGTCATGCGTTCGACGATCGTCAGCGCATGCGCGTGCGCTTCGGCCAGCGCGATCGAATCGCGCGCGAGCGTCAACCCGATCCCCGATTTGACGAGATCGAGCATCGATTGCTCCTGGTCGACCTCGGCGACCTTCACCGGCTGCGCGCCGGCCGCCGCGAACAGTCGCGACAGCAGCCGGTGATGCGCGGACGCGGGCGGCGTCCAGATCCACGGCAGCGCGGCCAGCGCACGCCAGTCGTGCGCGCGCTGCACGCGCTCCTTCCAGCCGGCCGGCGCGAGCACGCGGTATTCGAAGCGCGTGAGCGTGACGGTGTGGAACAGCGCGCCGTCGCGCGGCGAATCGTCGTCGGGCCGGCCGATGGTGTAGCCGACGTCGAGCGCCTGCGCGCGCACCTGTTCGAGCACCCAGCCCGACATCCCGTGCCGCAGCGCCGTTTCGATCTGCGGATGGGTCTCGACCAGCGCGCGCAGGAAGCCACCGAGCCGCAGGAACCCCGGATCGAGGATCGTGCCGATTCGCAGCCGGCCGCGCACCTCGTGCCGCAGCGCGGCAGCGGCGCGCTGCACGTCGGCGGCGGCGGCGAGCGCGCGCTCCGCGTGCGGCAGCAGCGTCTGCCCGTCGCGCGTGAGCGCGAGCCCGCGCGACGTGCGCGTGAACAGCACGACCCCGAGCGTTTCCTGCAGATGCTTGATCTGCAGGCTGACGGCCGGCTGCGTCAGATGTAGCTGCACGGCGGCGCGCGTCAGGTTGCCTTCGCGGGCGACCGTCGCGAACGCGCGAAGCAGGGTGAGATCCATCGTCGTGATATGAGCGTGGCTTATAACGCAGTTCAGCATAACTCATTGGATCGGCGGCCGGGCGCGGGAGTACGCTTCATCGGATCGTGGCGCGGGGCCGCAGGCGCGGCGCGACGCACTATGCTGAACATGCGCGCGGCATCGCGCCGCGCGGTACACGACAAGCAGGAAGGAGACACGCCGTGAGTACTCAACGCACGCTCGAGGGCGAATTCGACTACGTGATCGTCGGCGCGGGCACCGCGGGTTGCGTGCTCGCGAACCGCCTGACCGAGGATCCCGACATCAGCGTGCTGCTGCTCGAGGCGGGCGGCAAGGACGACTATCACTGGATCCATATCCCGGTCGGCTATCTGTACTGCATCGGCAACCCGCGCACCGACTGGCTGTACAAGACGCAGCCCGAAGCGGCGCTGAACGGCCGTGCGCTGTCGTATCCGCGCGGCCGCGTGCTCGGCGGCTGCTCGTCGATCAACGGGATGATCTACATGCGCGGCCAGCGCGAGGATTACGACAACTGGGCGCAGGAAACCGGCGACGCCGGCTGGTCGTGGGACAGCGTGCTGCCGATCTTCAAGCGCAGCGAGGATCACCATGCGGGCACGAGCGATGCGCACGGCGCGGATGGCTACTGGCGCGTCGAGAAACAGCGGCTGCGCTGGGAGATCCTCGAATCGTTCGCGCAGGCCGCGCAGCAGACGGGCATTCCCGCCACCGACGATTTCAACCGCGGCGACAACGCCGGGGTCGGCTACTTCGAAGTGAACCAGAAGCGCGGCGTGCGCTGGAATACGTCGAAGGCGTTCCTGCGGCCCGCGATGGCGCGCCCGAACTTGACCGTGATCACCGGCGCGCATGCGCAGCGCGTGATCTTCGACGGTCGGCGCGCGGTCGGCGTCGAATATCACGGCGGCGGCACCGACTACGTCGCGCGGGCGCGCGTGGAAGTGCTGCTGACGTCGGGCGCGGTGAATTCGCCGCAACTGCTCGAACTGTCGGGTGTCGGCGACGGCCGGCGGCTGCAGGCGCTCGGCATCGACGTCGTGCAGGATCTGCCGGGCGTCGGCGAAAACCTGCAGGATCACCTGCAATTGCGGATGGCGTTTCGCGTCGACGGCGTGCGTACGCTCAATACACTCTCCGCGCGCTGGTGGGGCAAGCTGATGATCGGCGCCGAATATGCGCTGCTGCAGCGCGGGCCGATGTCGATGGCGCCGTCGCAACTGGGCGCGTTCGCGAAATCGGATCCGGACGATCCCGCGCTCACGCGCCCCGATCTCCAGTACCACGTGCAGCCGCTGTCGCTCGAACGCTTCGGCGAGCCGCTGCACGGGTTCAACGCTTTCACGGCGTCGGTGTGCCACTTGCGGCCGAGCTCGCGCGGCAGCGTGCACGTGACGAGCGCCGATCCGCGCAGCGCACCGGCGATCGCGCCGAACTATCTGTCGACCGATCACGATCGTCACGTCGCCGCGAACGCGCTGCGCCTCACGCGCCGGATCGCGTCCGCGCCGGCGCTCGCGCGCTATCGCCCCGAGGAAATCCTGCCGGGCCCGCGGTACCAGACCGAGGCCGAACTGATCGACGCGGCCGGCGTCGTCGGCACGACGATCTTCCATCCGGTCGGCACGTGCCGGATGGGGCGTGCGGACGACGCGCGCGCGGTGGTCGACAGCCGGCTGCGCGTGCGCGGCATCGCGGGGTTGCGGATCGTCGACGCGTCGGTGATGCCGTTCATCACGTCGGGCAACACCAATTCGCCGACGCTGATGATCGCCGAGCGCGCGAGCGACATGATTCGCGCCGACCGCCGTGCGGCGCGCGAAACGACGTCGGTGCGCACCGAGGCCGCGGTGACGGCGGCATGAAGGCTCGCTGACCCGCGCGCCAGCGGGCCGTCATGCGAACGCCCGCTGATTCGCTATGCGAAACAAGCTGCCGGCGCGTCCGCTCTAACGGCAAGATCCGTGCAAGCCGCACCGTCGCGCGGCTTTTTTATCGGGCGTGCGCGTGCCGGGTCCCGCGGCAGGTCAACGCGTGATGATGCACGTGTCAAAAAAGCGCGGTGCGAAACCGCACGCAATCGCAGCCGATATGGCGGCCACCCCTATAAGTGCAAATCCCGATGATTGCACTGCACCAACGGCGCGACAATGTTCTGTAATGTGCATACGCGTCGGCGCGGGAGACCAACCCTCGAGGCGTACCACGGCGCCCGGGGGCAGCCCGCTGATCCGCTGACCTGTTCGCGGCCGCTTGCGCCAGGCTTCCCGGTGCTTCGCCTGACTTCGTACGGAAGGGAACATGATTCTCGGCGACACGATTCTGGAAACACGCGGACTGACGAAGGAATTCAGGGGCTTCACCGCCGTGAACGGCGTCAACCTGCGTGTGCGCCGCGGCGCGATCCACGCATTGATCGGGCCGAACGGCGCGGGCAAGACCACCTGTTTCAACCTCCTCACCAAATTCCTGACGCCCACGGCCGGGCAGATCGTCTTCAACGGCATCGACATCACCGACGAGCGTCCCGCGCAGGTCGCGCGGCGCGGCATCATCCGCTCGTTCCAGATATCGGCCGTGTTCCCGCACCTGACCGCGCTGCAGAACGTGCGCATCGGCCTGCAACGCGCGCTCGGCACCGAATTCCATTTCTGGCGCAGCGAACGCACGCTGAAGCGGCTCGACGATCGCGCGATGGACCTGCTCACGCAGGTCGGCCTCACCGATTTCGCGCACGTGCCGACCGTTGAGCTGGCCTACGGCCGCAAGCGCGCGCTCGAGATCGCGACGACGCTCGCGATGGAGCCCGAACTGATGCTGCTCGACGAGCCCACGCAGGGGATGGGCCACGAGGACGTCGACCGCGTGACCGCGCTGATCAAGAAGGTCGCGAGCGGCCGCACGATCCTGATGGTCGAGCACAACATGAACGTGATCGCGGGGATCTCCGACACGATCACCGTCCTGCAACGCGGCGAGGTGCTGGCCGAAGGCTCGTACGCGGAAGTGTCGAAGAATCCGCTCGTCATCGAAGCCTACATGGGCAGCGCCGACGCGGCGCTCGCGGGGGCGCACGCATGAAGCACAGCGAACGGGAGGAACGCGAATTGAGCGGCGTCGAGAGCGGTACGCCTGCGCTGGAAATCACGGGCCTGGAGGCCTGGTACGGGGAATCCCACATATTGCACGGCGTCGACCTGACCGTGCATCGCGGCGAGGTCGTCACGCTGCTCGGCCGCAACGGCGCGGGCCGCACGACGACGCTGCGCGCGATCATGGGCCTCACGGGCCGCCGCAGCGGGTCGATCAAGGTCGCCGGCCACGAGACGATCGGCCTCGCGACGCATCGCATCGCGCATTACGGCATCGGCTATTGCCCGGAGGAGCGCGGGATCTTCTCGAGCCTGTCGTGCGAGGAGAACCTGATGCTGCCGCCGCTGATCGGGCCGCGCGAGCATTCGATGTCGCTCGACGAGATCTACGCGATGTTCCCGAACCTCGCGTCGCGTCGGCAGAGCCAGGGCACGCGGCTGTCCGGCGGCGAGCAGCAGATGCTCGCGGTCGCGCGAATTTTGCGCACCGGCGCGAACCTGCTGCTGCTCGACGAGATCTCCGAAGGCCTCGCGCCGGTGATCGTCCAGGCGCTCGCGCGGATGATCGTCGCGCTGAAGGCGCGCGGCTACACGATCGTGATGGTCGAACAGAATTTCCGCTTCGCCGCGCCGCTCGCCGACCGCTTCTACGTGATGGAGCACGGCAGCATCGTCGAGCATTTCCGCGCGTCCGAACTGGAAGGCAAGATGCCGACCCTGCACGACCTGCTCGGAGTATGACGCCGCCTCGTTTCCGTTGCCGCTAGCCGTGGCGGCCCTCGAATAACCACAACGCATCAGAACAACAGGAGACGTCAATGAAAATGAAGACCCTCGCACAGGCCTGTCTCGCGCTCGCGAGCGCCGCACTCACCGCCGGCGCCGCGCATGCCGCGGATAGCGTGAAGATCGGTTTCGTCACCGACATGTCGGGGCTGTATGCGGACATCGACGGCCAGGGCGGTCTCGAGGCGATCCGCATGGCGGTCGCCGACTTCGGCGGCAAGGTGCTCGGCAAGCCGATCGAGGTCGTGTACGCGGATCACCAGAACAAGGCGGACATCGCCGCGTCGAAGGCGCGCGAATGGATCGACCGCGGCGGGCTCGACCTGCTCGTCGGCGGCACGAATTCGGGGACGGCGCTGGCGATGGCCAAGCTGGCCGCGGAGAAGAAGAAGGTCTACATCAACATCGGCGCGGGCGCGGACACGCTGACGAACGAGGAGTGCACGCCGTACACGGTGCACTATGCGTACGACACGATGGCGCTCGCGAAAGGCACCGGCTCGGCGGTGGTGAAGCAGGGCGGCAAGACGTGGTTCTTCCTGACCGCCGACTACGCGTTCGGCAAGGCGCTCGAGAAGAACACGTCGGACGTCGTGAAGGCGAGCGGCGGACAGGTGCTGGGGGCGGTGCGGCATCCGCTGTCCGCGTCGGATTTCTCGTCGTTCCTGCTGCAGGCGCAATCGTCGAAGGCGCAGATCCTCGGTCTCGCGAACGCGGGCGGCGACACGATCAACTCGATCAAGGCCGCGAAGGAATTCGGCATCACGAAGACGATGAAGCTCGCCGGGCTGCTGATGTTCATCAACGACGTGCACAGCCTCGGCCTCGAGACGACGCAGGGCCTCGTGCTGACCGACAGCTGGTACTGGAACCGCGACGCGGCGTCGCGCCAGTGGGCGCAGCGCTACTTCGGCAAGATGAAGAAGATGCCGTCGAGCCTGCAGGCGGCCGACTACTCGTCGGTGACGACCTACCTGAAGGCCGTGCAGGCCGCCGGGACGACCGATTCCGACAAGGTGATGGCCGAGCTGAAGAAGATCAAGATCAGCGACTTCTACGCGAAGGGCTACATCCGTCAGGACGGCAGCATGATCCACGACATGTACCTGATGGAAGTGAAGAAGCCGTCGGAATCGAAGGAGCCGTGGGACTACTACAAGGTGCTCGCGACGATTCCGGGCGAACAGGCGTTCGGCACCAAGCAGGAAACGCGCTGCGCGCTGTGGAAGTAAGCATCGGATAGCGGCGCGCACGGGCGCGCCGCACGGTGGCGGTGGCAGCGACGTGCCCGCTGCGCCGCCCGCGTGCGCGCGGCTGCAAAGTTGCGTACGCAACGAAACTCATTCTGACGGCTAAGTCGATGGAAATCTTTGGCATTCCGTTGCCGGCGATGCTGAGCCAGTTGCTGCTCGGGCTCGTCAACGGCTCGTTCTATGCGATCCTGAGCCTCGGGCTCGCGGTGATCTTCGGGCTGCTCAACGTGATCAACTTCGCGCACGGCGCGCTGTTCATGCTGGGCGCGATGCTCGCGTGGATGGGGCTGTCGTATTTCGCGCTGCCGTACTGGGCGATGCTCGTGCTCGCGCCGTTGATCGTCGGCGCGTTCGGGATCGCGATCGAGCGCTCGATGCTGCGCTGGCTGTACAAGCTCGATCACCTGTACGGGCTGCTGCTCACGTTCGGCCTCACGCTCGTCGTCGAAGGCGTGTTCCGCTCGATCTACGGCGCATCCGGCCAACCGTACGACGTGCCGTCGCAGCTGTCCGGCGCGACCAACCTCGGCTTCATGTTCCTGCCGAACTATCGCGCGTGGGTCGTCGTCGCGTCGCTCGCGGTGTGCCTCGCGACGTGGTTCGTGATCGAGAAGACGCGCCTCGGCGCGTACCTGCGCGCGGGCACCGAGAACCCGAAGCTCGTCGAGGCGTTCGGCGTGAACGTGCCGATGATGATCACGCTCACCTACGGCTTCGGCGTCGCGCTCGCCGCGTTCGCGGGCGTGCTGGCCGCGCCGGTGATCCAGGTGTCGCCGCTGATGGGCCAGCCGATGATCATCACCGTGTTCGCGGTGGTCGTGATCGGCGGGATGGGCTCGATCCTCGGCTCGATCGTCACGGGCCTGCTGCTCGGCGTGATCGAGGGCTTCACGCGCGTGTTCTATCCCGAAGCGTCGGCCACCGTCGTGTTCGTGATCATGGCGATCGTGCTGCTGTTCCGCCCGGCGGGCCTCTTCGGCAAGGAAAAATGATGCAGAGAAAAGTGCTCTACGGCGTGCTGCTCGCCGCACTGCTCGCCGCGCCGTTCATCGGCGCGTATCCGGTGTTCGTGATGAAGGTGCTCGCGTTCGCGCTGTTCGCGGCCGCGTTCAACCTGCTGATCGGCTATACGGGACTGCTGTCGTTCGGCCATGCGATGTTCCTCGCGACGGCCGGCTATGCGACCGGCTATTCGATGCAGACGCTCGGTTTCACGCCGGAGCTCGGCGTGCTGACCGGCACCGTCGCCGCGACGCTGCTCGGGCTCGTCGTCGGGCTGTTCGCGATCCGCCGGCAAGGCATCTACTTCGCGATGATCACGCTCGCGTTCGCGCAGATGGTCTACTTCATTTATCTGCAGGCGCCGTTCACGCACGGCGAGGACGGCCTGCAGGGCGTGCCGCGCGGCCATCTGTTCGGGCTGCTCGACCTGTCGAACGACGTCACGCTGTACTACGTCGTGCTGGCGGCGGTCGTGGCCGCGTGCGCGTTCATCGTGCGGGTCGTCCATTCGCCGTTCGGCCAGGTGCTCGTCGCGATCAAGGAGAACGAAGCGCGCGCGATCTCGCTCGGCTACGACACCGATCGCTTCAAGCTGCTCGCGTTCATCCTGTCGGCCGCGCTCGCGGGGCTGGCCGGCTCGCTGAAGGTGCTCGTGCTCGGCTTCGAGACGCTGTCGGATGCGTACTGGACGATGTCGGGCCTCGTCGTGCTGATGACGCTCGTCGGCGGGATGGGCACGCTGTTCGGGCCGCTGCTCGGCGCCGCGCTGATCGTCGCGCTGGAAGACCGGCTCGGCGACATCGGCGAATGGCTCGCGTCGACGACGGGCGTCGCGTGGTTCCATTCGCTCGGCGAATCGACGACGATCGTCACTGGGCTGATCTTCATCGCATGCGTGCTGGCGTTCCGGCGCGGCATCGTCGGTGAGATGGTCGCGCGTATCAAGCCGCTCAGGGCGTCGTCGTGAGCATGCGGTGCGCGTCGCCCGCGTTGATGCGAAGCACCATCCGGCTCGGCCGGGAAGGGCGTCACCGCGGGCTCGGGCCGTCGCCGCGCGGCCGGCTGGTGCCCCATTTTCGTGCGGCAATGCACCATAGGGGTAAATGCTAAGTTGTCGTGGTGCTTAAGCCTCTTTAAGATTCACTTCAGTTCTGATGCACCGCGAAACGAATTTGCAGGTGGAGAACGAGGAGACAATCGAGGCACAAAGTGCCCGGACCCCAAAGCGCTGTTGGACGGAATCCAACAGCGCTTTTTCATTTGCGTGCACGAATTCCCTCGATGGTGCATCGGCCCGCACGCCAGCCGATGGCGCCGCTTTCCGCGTTTGCGTTCGCACCGCGTCTTTTCCGCGCTTTGCCGTGTTGCCCGTTTTTCCGTTTCCCGCGATCCGTTCGCCGACGATGCGCAATCCCGCACAGGCGCTTCGGGCTTACCCGGTTGGCGGGCGCGAAAGGCGTCCGTTACACTCGGCTTTCGCCGACCGTGCGGTCGGGAAAATCGGTCGGCAGTTCTCCTACAAGCACAATGCAGAACAGGGAGTACGGTTGGATGAGCAGCGCAGCACGGTGGTTCGGGGCAGGAGACGCGGCGGACGCCGTTCGTTCGTCATGGGGTGCCCGATGGGTCATCGGGGCATTTCCGAGCCGTTCCGCGGCCTGTATGCGCGTCCCGGCGCCGGCGCGGGTCGTTGCGCTCGCATCCGTCTCTGCATCCGTATGCGCAATCGCATGAGCGGCGGGCTTTCCGAGGTTTCATCGCTTGCCGTGCGTGCCGACCATCGATGCGCGCGCAACGAGCTTGCGCACGCTCCCGCATTTCTTCGCTTTCTTCATCCTGACGACACCGCTGCTGCGCATCGTGACGGTCGGACGGCCGTTTCAATCGGCGCGCGGCGCGTGGCGGCGTGTCGCGGGAAAACGAGCATGGGCGCGGACGGGTGGGATAATTAAGATATTAACTTGTTTGGGGACCGGGAGCCGCCCGAGCAACCGTGGTTTTTTCGAGCAGCGTTTGGAGACAACGTAAATGAAGATGAATCGATGGATGGAGGCCCTGCTTGCCGCGGGCCTCGTGTGTGCGGCGGCCACGGCGTCGGCGCAGGTGAAGATCGGCGTGACGCTGTCGGCCACCGGGCCCGCCGCGTCGCTCGGGATTCCGGAAAAGAACACGATCGCGCTGCTGCCGAAGGAGATCGCGGGCAAGAGCGTGCAGTACATCGTGCTGGACGACGCGTCCGACACGAGCCGTGCGGTGCAGAACGTGCGCAAGCTGATCGACGAGGACCACGTCGACGCGATCATCGGCTCGTCCGTCACGCCGAACTCGCTCGCGATGCTCGATCCGGTGTCGCAGGGCAAGACGCCGACGATCTCGCTCGCGGCGAGCGCGCAGATCATCGCGCCGATGGACGCGAAGCGCGCGTGGATGTTCAAGGTGCCGCAGAACGACCAGTTGATGGCCGATGCGATCGCCGGCTACATGGCGAAGCATGGCGTGAAGACGGTCGGCTTCATCGGCTTCGCCGACGCATACGGCGACAGCTGGTACAAGACGTTCGACGCGGCGGCCGCGAAGAACGGGCTGAAGCTCGTGTCGAACGAACGCTATAACCGGACCGACGCGTCGGTGATGGGGCAGGTGCTGAAGCTGCTGGGCTCGAACCCGGATGCGGTGCTGATCGCCGGCTCCGGCACGCCGGCCGCGCTGCCGGCCAAGACGCTGAAGGAGCGCGGCTACAAGGGCAAGGTCTACCAGACGCACGGCGTCGCGAATAACGATTTCCTGCGCGTGTGCGGCAAGGATTGCGAAGGCGAGATCCTGCCGGCCGGCCCGGTGCTCGTGACCGACCAGCTGCCCGATTCGAATCCGGTGAAGAAGCCGGCGCTCGGCTACAAGGCCGCGTACGAGAAGGCTTACGGCGCGGGTTCGCTGTCGACTTTCGGCGGCCATGCGTGGGATGCGGGCCTGCTGCTGCAGCGCGCGATCCCGGACGCGCTGAAGAAGGGCCAGCCGGGCACCGAGGCGTTCCGCGAAGCGCTGCGCGCGTCGCTCGAAAGCGTGAAGGACCTGCCCGTCTCGCACGGCGTGATCAACATGACGGCGACGGATCACAACGGCTTCGACACACGTGCGCGCGTGATGGTGCAGATCGTCGACGGCAAGTGGAAGTTGCAGGCCGAGTAAGCGTCACGTGAAACCGGCGTGCGCGGCGCGAACGGCGCCGTGCACGCCGTCGGCAGGGCGGCGCGCGTCACGGCCGCATCCGTGCCGCCTGGAACGGCCGGGGCCCGCCGTGCGCCCCGGCCGTTTCCGCCTTTCGTTTCTCCGCAGCATTCTCTCGATACACGAAACGTATGGATCTCTCGATTGCGGCGATCCTCGCGCAAGACGGCATCACGACCGGCGCCATTTATGCATTGTTGTCGCTGGCGCTCGTGCTGGTGTTTTCCGTCACGCGGGTGATCTTCATTCCCCAGGGCGAATTCGTCGCCTACGGTGCGCTGACGCTGGCCGCGTTGCAGGCGCAGAAATTTCCCGCCACCTGCTGGCTGCTGTTCGTGATGGGCGTCGCATGCTTCCTGCTCGAAGCCGGCGGCCTGATCCGGCATCGCGAACGCCGCCATCAGCTCGGCCGCACGCTCGCGACGCTCGGCAGCCGCTACATCCTGCTGCCGCTCGCGGTGTTCGCAATCACGCGCAGCTTCGCCGCGCAGCCGATGCCGATGCTCGCGCAGATCGCGCTGACGCTCGCGATCGTCGTGCCGATGGGGCCGTTCATCTACCGGCTCGTGTACCAGCCGATCGCCGAAGGCACGACGCTGCTGCTGCTGATCGTGTCGGTCGCCGTCCATTTCGCGATGGTCGGCCTCGGCCTCGTGATGTTCGGCGCGGAAGGCTCGCGTACCAACGGGTTCTCGGACGCGTCGCTCGCGATCGGCAGCATGACGGTGTCGGTGCAGAGCATCCTGGTCGTCGTCACGGCGCTCGTGCTGATCGGCGCGCTGTATGTGTACTTCGGCCGCACGATCGCCGGCAAGGCGCTGCGCGCGACGTCGGTGAACCGGCTCGGTGCGCGGCTCGTCGGCATCGGCACGACCGAAGCCGGGCGGCTCGCGTTCACGTTCGCGGCGGGGCTCGGCGTGTTGTCCGGGATCCTCGTCGGCCCGCTGACGACGATCTACTACGACTCGGGCTTCCTGATCGGGCTGAAGGGCTTCGTCGGCGCGATCATCGGCGGGCTCGTCAGCTATCCGCTCGCGGCCGCCGGCTCGCTGCTCGTCGGCGTGCTCGAATCGTATTCGTCGTTCTGGGCGAGCGCCTACAAGGAGGTGATCGTGTTCACGCTGATCATTCCGGTGCTGCTGTGGCGGAGCTTCGCGACGCCGCATGCGGAAGAGGAAGAGGAGTGACGCGATGAAGACGATGGTACGCAACAAGACCTTCTGGCTGTTTCTCGTGGTGCTGTTCGCGCTGCCGGTGCTGCCCGGCGCGCTGCAGGTGCCCGAATACTGGATCACGCTCCTGAACTACATCGGCCTGTATGCGATCGTCGCGATCGGGCTCGTGCTGCTGACGGGCGTCGGCGGGATGACGAGCTTCGGACAGGCCGCGTTCGTCGGCATCGGCGCGTATGCGACCGCGTTCCTGACGACGCGCTACGGCGTATCGCCGTGGCTCGCGCTGATCGTCGGCGTTGTGCTGACGGCGCTCGTCGCGCTCGTGCTCGGCGCGGTGACGATGCGGCTGTCTGGGCACTTCCTGCCGCTCGGCACGATCGCGTGGGGCCTCGCGCTGTTCTACCTGTTCGGCAACCTCGAACTGCTCGGCAAGTACGACGGGATCAACGGGATTCCGGCGCTGAACCTGTTCGGCATCGTGCTCGACAGCGGCCGCAGCCTGTACTTCCTGATCTGGGCCGTGGTGCTGGCCGCGATCGTGTCGGTGCAGAACCTGCTCAACAGCCGGCCCGGCCGCGCGATCCGCGCGCTGCGCGGCGGCGGCGTGATGGCCGAGGCGATGGGCGTGAACACCGCGTGGATGCGCGTCGTGATCTTCGTCTACGCGGCCGTGCTCGCGGCGGTATCGGGCTTCCTGTACGCACACCTGCAGCGCGCGGTGAACCCGACGCCGTTTGGTCTGAACCACGGGATCGAATTCCTGTTCATGGCTGTGGTGGGCGGCGTGTCGCACGTATGGGGCGCGGTGCTCGGCGCGGCGATCCTGACCGTGCTGCAGGACTATCTGCAGACGCTGCTGCCGAAGCTGCTCGGCTCGGAAGGCAACTTCGAGATCATCGTGTTCGGCGTGCTGATGGTGCTGCTGCTGCAGTACGCGCGCCAGGGCGTATGGCCGTTCGTCGCGAGACTGTTCCCGCGCGGGCCCCGTGCGCACGTGCCCGAGCAGGCCGATCCGCTGCCGCAGCGCGCGAAGCCCGTGGCCGGCGAGCCGCTGCTCGTCGTCGACACCGCACGCAAGCAGTTCGGCGGGCTCGTGGCCGTGAACGACGTCAGCTTCGACGTGAAAGCGGGGCAGATCATCGGGTTGATCGGCCCGAACGGCGCGGGCAAGTCGACCACGTTCAACCTCGTGACCGGCGTGCTGAAGCCGACCGGCGGCGCGATCACGTTCCGCGGCGAGCGCATCGACGGACTGACGTCGCGCCAGATCGTCCGCCGCGGCATCGGTCGCACGTTCCAGCACGTGAAGCTGTTGCCGACGATGACGGTGCTCGAGAACGTCGCGATCGGCGCGCATCTGCGCGGTCATACCGGCGTGTGGCGCAGCATTGCGCGGCTCAATGCGCACGAGGAAGCGCAGTTGCTGGCCGAAGCCGCGCGCCAGATCCGGCGTGTCGGGCTCGAAGCGCACATGTACGACGAAGCGGGGAGCCTCGCGCTTGGTCAGCAACGGATTCTCGAAATCGCGCGGGCGCTGTGCTGCGATCCGACGCTGCTGTTGCTCGACGAGCCGGCCGCGGGGCTGCGTTACCAGGAGAAGCAGCAACTCGCCGACCTGCTGCGGCGGCTGAAGGCGGAAGGAATGAGCGTGTTGCTCGTGGAACATGACATGGATTTCGTGATGAACCTTACCGACCGGCTGGTGGTGATGGAATTCGGCACGCGGATCGCGGAAGGGCTGCCGCAGGACGTGCAGCAGGACCCGGCCGTGCTCGAAGCGTATCTGGGCGGGGTGGAGTGATGACGGACACGACGATGCCGATTCTCGACGTACGCGGGCTGGCGGTGCGGTACGGGAAGGTGGAGGCGCTGCACGGTGCGGCAATCAAGGTGGGGGCGGGGCAGATCGTCAGCGTGATTGGCCCGAACGGCGCCGGTAAATCGACGCTGCTGAACGCGATCATGGGGGCGCTCCCGGTAACGGGGCACGCGTCGGGCGCGGTCGTGTATCGCGGCACCGACGTCAGCGTGTTGCCGGTCGAGCAGCGCGTCGCGCGCGGAATGTGCCTCGTACCGGAAAAGCGCGAGCTGTTCAGCACGATGACGGTCGAGGACAACCTCGTGCTCGGCGCGTATCGGCGCAAGCAGGCGGGGGAATCGAACTTCCTCGATCAGCTCGATCACGTGTTCGCGCTATTTCCGCGGCTGAAGGAGCGGCGCCGGCAGGCGGCCGGCACGCTGTCCGGCGGCGAGCGGCAGATGCTGGCAGTCGGCCGCGCGCTGATGGGCAAGCCCGACCTGCTGATGCTCGACGAACCGAGCCTCGGGCTGGCGCCGCTGATCGTGAAGGAGATCTTTCATATCATCAGCGCGTTGCGCGGCACCGGCGTGGCGACGCTGCTGATCGAGCAGAATGCACGGGCGGCGCTGCAGATCTCCGACTATGGCTATGTGCTGGAGACGGGCGAGTTTGCGCTGGAAGGGCCGGCGGCCGAGCTTGCGCAGAATCCGCGTGTGATCGAGACGTATCTTGGGTTGGCGAAGAAGACGGCTTGATTGCCGGTGCGGTGGACGGGAAACGGGCGGCGTGTTTCACGTGAAACACGCCGTTTTTGTTTGTGAGCAGGCTGGAGCGTCGATGCGCAGACGGTTCAAGGCCGGGATAAGTCGTGCGGGAACAGTGGGAAGCGCTGTGCGGCGCTGGCGGCTTCGTCCACGGACGCTGACGATGCACCGCACCTCGGTGGATAAGTGCCCCGGAAATCGACAGAAATGCTGTGTGGATGAGGGCACAGGGCATCGCTTCCGCCTGTTGTGCCGGGCACAGTCGCCGGTCACGTCAGACGTTCCGCACATGCTGCATGGCTGGTACCCCAGGTTTTTGCACAGGCGTGGAAATGCGCATTGAAGCGCGCGAAAAGCGTTGCCAGCACGGCTCGGAACGATAAATTCCCTCGTCCACAGCCAAAAAATCGCCGAAATGCACAGACCCTACCATTCGGACGGCCTTCGGGCGAAAAGCGAACCCGCTATAATTCGGCCCATACATTTCTCAGATAGGTTCGTACGCAGTTCCGCGTACGGAATCCACCATGCTTTTTCCCACAGAATTTGACGTCATCGTCGTCGGTGGCGGCCATGCCGGCACGGAAGCCGCGCTGGCGTCCGCCCGTATGGGCGCAAAGACACTGCTGCTGACCCACAACATCGAAACGCTTGGGCAGATGAGCTGCAATCCGTCGATCGGCGGCATTGGCAAGGGCCATCTGGTCAAGGAAGTCGACGCGCTGGGCGGCGCAATGGCCGCCGCGACGGACGAAAGCGGTATTCAGTTCCGGATCCTCAATTCGTCGAAGGGGCCGGCTGTGCGCGCGACGCGTGCGCAGGCCGATCGCATCCTGTACAAGGCCGCGATCCGCCACCGGCTCGAAAATCAGCCGAACCTGTGGCTGTTCCAGCAGGCCGTCGACGATCTGATGGTCGAAGGCGACCGCGTGGTTGGCGCCGTCACGCAGATCGGCATCCGCTTCCGCGCTCGCGCGGTCGTGCTGACGGCCGGTACGTTCCTCGACGGCAAGATCCACGTCGGCCTGAACAACTACACGGGCGGTCGCGCGGGCGATCCGGCGGCCGTGTCGCTGTCGTCGCGCCTGAAGGAGCTGAAGCTGCCGCAGGGCCGGCTGAAGACCGGTACGCCGCCGCGTATCGACGGCCGCACGATCGACTTCTCGAAGCTCGACGAGCAGCCGGGCGACCTCGATCCGATTCCCGTGTTCTCGTTCCTGGGTCGCGCGGAGCAGCATCCGCAGCAGCTGCCGTGCTGGGTCACGCACACGAACGAACGCACGCACGACATCATTCGCGGCGGTCTCGACCGTTCGCCTATGTATACAGGCGTGATCGAAGGCGTCGGGCCGCGCTATTGCCCGTCGATCGAGGACAAGATCCACCGGTTCGCATCGAAGGAATCGCACCAGATCTTCCTCGAGCCGGAAGGGCTGACGACCAACGAGTTCTACCCGAACGGGATCTCGACGAGCCTGCCGTTCGACGTGCAGCTCGAGCTGGTGCATTCGATGCGCGGCCTCGAGAATGCGCACATCCTGCGCCCCGGTTACGCGATCGAGTACGACTATTTCGACCCGCGTGCGTTGAAAGCGTCGCTCGAGACGAAGGCGATCAACGGACTGTTCTTTGCGGGTCAGATCAACGGGACGACCGGCTACGAAGAAGCGGCTGCGCAGGGTCTGCTGGCTGGTCTCAATGCGGGCCGCTACGTGCAGGAAAAGGATGCGTGGTGCCCGCGTCGCGACCAGGCATATCTGGGCGTGCTGGTCGACGATCTCGTCACGCGCGGCGTGGCGGAGCCGTACCGGATGTTCACGAGCCGGGCCGAGTATCGCCTGAGCCTGCGCGAAGACAACGCCGACATGCGCCTGACCGAGATCGGCCGCGAGCTTGGGCTGGTGGACGATGCACGTTGGGATGCCTTCAGCCGGAAGCGCGACGCTGTTTCACGTGAAACCGAACGCCTGAAGTCGACGTGGGTTACGCCGAAGACGCTGCCTGCCGAAGAGGCGACCGCGCTGCTCGGCAAGGCGATCGACCACGAATACAGCCTCGCCGAGCTGCTGCGCCGCCCCGGCGTGAGCTACGACGGCGTGTGCGGGCTGAAGGGCGGCGAGTGCGGCCCCGCGGAGCCGTTGACCGACGATTCGGTGCTGCTCGAGCAGATCAAGGAGCAGGTCGAGATCGGTATCAAGTATCAGGGCTATATCGAGCGCCAGGCGTCGGAGATCGAGCGCAACGACGCGAACGAAAACACGCGCCTGCCGGACGGTATCGATTACCGCGAGGTTCGCGGCCTGTCGTTCGAGGTGAGCCAGAAGCTCAACGAGTTCCGGCCGGAAACGATCGGGCAGGCGTCCCGCATCTCGGGCGTCACGCCGGCGGCAATCTCGCTGCTGATGGTGCATCTGAAGCGTCGCGGCCTGGGCCGCCGTAATGGTACGGCCGCAGATGCCGCCGCGGCCGCGGAGCAGGGGGACGGCACTGTCCCGACGCAACAATGACGGCGCGTCGCGCGCCGGCGGTTAATCGGGACGTACTGGAGGGGATGCTCGTCGAAGGCACGGCGGCGCTCGACCTCACGCTGACGGATACGCAGCGCAACCAGCTGCTGGACTACGTCGCGCTACTCGGCAAGTGGAATGCGGTCTACAACCTGACCGCGATCCGCGACCCGAAGCAGATGCTGATCCAGCACATCCTCGATTCGCTTTCGATCGTCCCGCATCTGCGCGGCCGTACGTCGGCGCGCGTGCTCGACGTCGGCTCGGGCGGCGGGCTGCCCGGTATCGTGCTGGCGATCGTCGAGCCGGGCTGGCAGGTCACGCTGAACGACATCGTGCAGAAGAAATCGGCGTTCCAGACGCAGATGCGCGCGGAACTGAAGCTCGCGAACCTGTCGGTCGTGACCGGCCGGGTCGAATCGCTGCAGCCGGGTGTCGAAGTCCCGGAAAAATTCGACATGATCGTATCCCGCGCTTTCGCGGACCTGTCCGACTTCGTTAAACTTGCTCGACATCTGGTTGCGCCGGGCGGATCGATCTGGGCGATGAAGGGCGTTCATCCGGACGACGAGATTGCGCGGTTGCCGGAAGGCAGCCGCGTGAAGCAGACGATCCGGCTGGCGGTGCCGATGCTCGATGCGGAGCGGCATCTGTTCGAAGTGGCCGTCGACGACGCGAATTGAAGGCGCGCGGTAGCGCGCCGTTTGTTTGAAGGTAAAGGGAACACACCAACGATGGCAAAGATCTTCTGCGTTGCGAACCAGAAGGGGGGCGTCGGCAAGACGACGACATCGGTCAATCTCGCCGCAAGCCTTGCAGCGCAGGAGCAACGAGTCCTGTTGATCGATCTCGACCCGCAGGGCAACGCGACGATGGGCAGCGGGATCGACAAGGCCGCCTGCGAAGCGACCGTGTACGAAGTGCTGGTCGACGGCGTGTCGGTCACCGACGCGCGCGTGCGTCCGGAAGGCGTCACCTATGACGTGCTTCCCGCGAACCGCGAGCTGTCCGGCGCCGAGATCGAACTGATCAGCATCGACAACCGCGAGCGTCGCCTGAAGGCCGCGCTCGAGCACGTGGCCGACGACTACGATTTCGTGCTGATCGATTGCCCGCCGACGCTGTCGCTGCTGACGCTGAACGGCCTGTGCGCGGCGCATGGCGTGGTGATTCCGATGCAGTGCGAGTACTTTGCGCTGGAAGGGTTGTCGGACCTCGTCAACACGATCAAGCAGGTTCACGCGAACATGAACCGCGACCTGAAGATCATCGGCTTGCTGCGCGTGATGTTCGATCCGCGCATCACGCTGCAGCAGCAAGTCTCCGATCAACTGAAAGCGCACTTCGGCGACAAGGTGTTCGACGCGGTGATTCCGCGCAACGTGCGCCTCGCCGAAGCGCCGAGTTACGGGTTGCCGGGCGTCGTGTTCGATCGCAGCTCGCGTGGTGCGCAGGCGTATATCCAGTTCGGTGCCGAGATGATCGAGCGCGTGCGCGCGTTCGAGGTGTCGTGATCCGGACATGAGCGAAGCGAGGAAGAAAGACATGAACGCGGTACCAAAGAAGAAGGGCTTGGGACGTGGCCTCGAAGCGCTGCTCGGCGGCAGCGCCGATATCACCGAAGCGGTGAAGATCGAAGGCGCACCGAACACGCTCGCGCTCGGCAAGCTGCAAGCCGGCAAGTACCAGCCGCGCACGCGGATGGACGAGGGCAGCCTGCAGGAACTCGCGGCAAGCATTCGCGCGCAGGGCGTGATGCAGCCGATCCTGGTACGGCCCATTTCGTCAGACAAATACGAGATCATCGCGGGCGAGCGGCGGTTCCGCGCGGCGCGCCTGGCCGGCCTCGATGAAGTGCCGGTGCTCGTGAAGGACGTATCCGATCAGGCCGCCGCCGCGATGGCGCTGATCGAGAACATCCAGCGCGAGGACCTGAATCCGCTCGAAGAGGCGCACGGCATCCAGCGTCTGCTCGACGAGTTCGGTTTCACGCACGAACAGGCGGCCGAATCGGTCGGCCGTTCGCGCAGCGCGGTGTCGAACCTGTTGCGCCTGCTGAACCTCGCGTCGCCGGTGCAGACGATGCTGCTGGCCGGCGATCTCGACATGGGGCACGCACGGGCGCTGCTCGCGGTCGATGCGGCCACGCAGATCACGCTCGCGCATCAGGTGGTCAACAAGCGCATGTCGGTGCGCGAGACCGAGAAGCTCGTCTCGCACACGACGAAGGAAGCCCCGGCCGTGAAGGCGCGTGCGAAGGACGATGGCGGTCGCGATACGCGTCGCCTCGAAGAGGAGTTGTCGGACCTGCTCGCGTCGACGGTGAAGATCAAGCTCGGCCGCCGCGGGCGAGGGCAGGTGCTGATCGACTTCGGCAACCTCGATGCACTCGAGGGCATTCTCGCGCGACTGCGCGGCAACGTCGCAACAGAAGAATAACGGGGCAGGTATGCAGGAAACGGGCGCACCGCCGCCGCGCCGGTGGCTCGGCTGGCTTGCGCAGGAACCGGTACTATCGGTGCTCGCGCTGGGGCTGATCGTGCTGCAATGGGTGCGTCCGCAACCATTTTCGGTACTCGCCGATCGCGTCGACTGGCAGACGGTCGCGACGCTCGCGGGCCTGCTGATGTTGACGAAGGCGCTCGAGCTGTCCGGCTGCCTGATGTGGCTCGCGCATCGCATCGTGCATCACGTGCATTCCGAGCGCGGGCTCGCGATGCTGCTCGTCGGCTTCGCCGCGGTATTGTCGATGTGGCTCACCAACGACGTCGCGCTGTTCGTCGTCGTGCCGTTGATGGTGTCGCTGCGCGCGCTGACGCCGCTGCCGTTCCGGCGGCTCGTGATCGTCGTCGCGCTGGCGGTCAATGCGGGGTCCGTCGCGACGCCGCTCGGCAATCCGCAGAATCTTTTCCTGTGGCAATTGAGCGGCGTGTCGTTCGGCCGCTTCGTGGTCACGCTCGGGCCGCTCGCCGTCGCGCTAATGGCGCTGCTGTTCGTGCTGACCGCGTTGATGTTCCGCGCGAAGCCGCTCGACCTGTCCGGCGACGCCGCGGCCTTTCCCGTACAACGCATGCACGCGCTGATCGCGGCGGTGCTGTTCGCCGCATTCGTGCTGCTCGCCGATGCGCACCATCCGCTGCCGGGCCTCGTCGGGGTCGCGATCGTGCTGCTCGCCGTCAAACGCGACGCAGTCCTGAAGATCGACTGGCTGCTGCTGCTGATCTTCGTGCTGATGTTCGTCGTGCTGCGCAGCGCGGCCGCGCTGCCCGTCGTGCACGACGCGATCGCGCACGCGCAACTCGATTCGCCGCTGCGCGTCTATGCCGCCGGCGCCGTGCTGTCGCAGGTGATCAGCAACGTGCCGGCCGCGATCCTGCTCTCGGAGTTCACGCGCGACTGGCGCGCGCTTGCCTTCGGCGTATCGGTCGGTGGCTTCGGTTTCGCGATCGGTTCGCTCGCGAACCTGATCGCGGTGCGTCTCGCGAAAGAGCCGCGCATGTGGCTGCCGTTCCACGTCGTGTCGATTCCGTTCGCGCTGGTGAGCGCGGCGCTCGGCGCGTGGCTGCTCATGCACGGTTGAGCGAGGCCGGTGTGTGCGGCGCAGGTGTGCCGTTCGGGTCGCGGGCAGGGCGCACAGCGTCCATCGTGATCGAGCATTGTGGATAAGTGTTGCAATCCACAGTCGAACATCTGTGGCGGCGCGACAACTGACTGGATGAATCGATGCGCGAACATCCGGTCGAATTTCTCGCGTCGCGCGCGCTGTTCGGTTCTCGCGCGTGGCTGATTCGGGCGCGTCGCGCCGAGTCGTTTCCAATGGCTGCATTGCAGCGAATTCCGTGCGGCGATCGCACCGCTTCCGCCTGACCCGCCTCGCGCATCGTTTCCCCGCCATTTACCCCCGTCACCGGAGTTTTTTGCGCACGAAATACCGGTGCACGAAACCGACCTTACAACTGTCATCGTACGTCGTCGAATCGGGCGTTTTTTCACATCATGAGGCGTCGTTTTATGCAGGTTTTTGTCGCGTCTAAAGCCTTGAATCACTTGCAACTATCGCTTACAATCGCCCGGATTTGTTAGCTAGGCACCCCTGAAAGCTTTCAGAAAGCTTGGGGTCGGGTTCAAGGATTTCAGCGGAAGATTGCGATGGCGGGTCAGGCGCCGGACGACAGGCACGATGATCAGCGCACGCAACGCACCGCTTCGGCGGCCGGCGAGCGGCGTGAATCCGACGACGACTGGGATGTCGAGCAGCAAGATAACAACATCGTTCCGCTGACGCGGGCCGAGGCCGAAAGGCTGTTTGGCCCGAACGTGAGCAAGCCCTCGCGCGTGACCCCCTACAAGGTGGTGTTCGCGCAAGTGGTCCTGTCCCTGGTTGCAACGCTGGCGTGGTGGCTGTTTTCGAAGTCGCCGGGCGCCGCTGCGCAATCCGCGTTTCTGGGCGGAGCGATCGGCTGGGTGCCCAGTGCGGTATTCGTGGCACGACTGAAGGCAGGTGGCTCGGCCACCGTGATGAGCTGGGTGATGGGCGAAGCCCTGAAACTCGCTCTGACGATCGGGATGTTCACCGCGGTGGCGTTCGGCTGGGCCGGCGTGCACTGGGTGCCGTTCCTCGTCACGTACCTCGTCGTGCTGAAGACGTACTGGATCGCGCTGGCCTGGCGGTAAGGAACAAGCAGCGTGCGGTTTCGACAACGAACCGCACCGGCCCGTTCCCGCAATAGCGTGTTGCGGAACGGGGCAAAACGATTTTCGACAATTTGGGTGGCATTAACGATATGGCAGCTAGCGAAGGCACGCGCGGTCCGGATCCGTCCGAGTACATTGCGCACCACTTGCAGAATTTCTCCACCTCGCATCAGACGTCGATTTTCGATATTCACGTCTGGAATATCGACACGCTGTTCTGGTCGATCGTATGCGGCATCGTGACGATCCTCCTGCTGCGTCTGGCCGCCCGCAAGGCGACGTCGGGCGTGCCGGGCCGTTTCCAGTGCGCGATCGAGATGCTCGTCGAAATGGTCGAAGACCAGTCGAAGGCCATCGTCCACGGCAATCGCACCTTCATCGCGCCGCTCGCCCTCACGGTGTTCGTGTGGGTCGCGCTGATGAACTCCCTCGACTTCCTCCCGGTCGACCTGCCGGGCCGCGTGATCGGCCTGCTCGGTCTGTCGGACGTGATTTCCCACCATCGCATCGTCCCGACGGCCGACCTGAACGGCACGCTCGGCATCGCGCTCGGCGTGTTCGTCCTGATGATCTACTACAGCATCAAGATCAAGGGCGCGGGCGGCTTTGTGCATGAGCTGCTGTCGGCGCCGTTCGGCGCCCACCCGCTGCTGTGGATTCCGAACCTCGCGTTGAACATCGTCGAATACCTCGCAAAGACCGTCTCCCTCGGCATGCGGCTGTTCGGCAACATGTACGCGGGTGAGCTGTTGTTCCTGTTGATCGCCCTGCTCGGCAGTATGTGGAGCTTCGGTGGCGACGCAACGTTCCTCGGCTTCGTTGGTCATGTGATCGCGGGTAGCGTCTGGGCAATCTTCCACATCCTGATTGTTCTGTTGCAGGCATTCATTTTCATGATGCTGACGCTGGTGTATCTCGGCCAGGCGCACGACACGCACTAAGCGCGGCGTGCAACAAAGAGTCTTCGTTTTAGTTTTTTAAATCTCAGTTCCAAGTCTTTTCACAAAGGAGTGATCATGCAAGCTTACATCGCCAACATCCAGGGTCTGACCGCCATCGGTATCGGCATCATCATCGGCCTGGGTGCAATCGGCGCCTGTATCGGTATCGCGCTGATGGGTGGCAAGTACATCGAAGCCTGCGCACGTCAGCCGGAACTCATCAACCCGCTGCAAACGAAGATGTTCCTGCTGGCTGGTCTGATCGACGCTGCATTCCTGATCGGCGTGGGTGTCGCAATGCTGTTCGCGTTCGCGAACCCGCTCCTGTCGAAGCTCGCAGGCTAAGGTTCCTCGGAAATATGCGTCCGGCGCGAGCCGGCGCAGGGCGGAACGGAGACTTGGGGCGCTGATCGAATGCAACTCGATGAGCGCCTTACCGTTTCATTTTTCCGGAATAGCAGATAAGGAAACACCGTGAATCTCAACGCAACTCTGTTTGCGCAAATGGTCGTGTTCCTGGTCCTCGCGTGGTTCACGATGAAATTCGTGTGGCCGCCGTTGATCAACGCCCTCGACGAACGTTCGAAGAAGATCGCCGACGGCCTCGCCGCCGCGGAGAAGGGCAAGGCGGAACTCGACGCAGCGCACAAGCGCGTGGACCAGGAACTCGCGCAGGCCCGCAACGACGGCCAGCAGCGCATCGCCGACGCTGAAAAGCGTGCGCAGGCGGTCGCCGAGGAAATCAAGGCCAACGCCCAGGCTGAAGCCGCCCGCATCGTCGCCCAGGCGAAGGCGGAAGCAGAACAGCAAATCGTGAAGGCGCGCGAAGCGCTGCGTGGCGAAGTCGCCGCGCTGGCCGTGAAGGGCGCCGAGCAGATCCTGAAGCGCGAAGTCGATCAAACGGCCCACGCCCAACTGCTGAATCAACTGAAAGCCGAGCTCTGATCATGGCCGAACTTGCAACCATCGCCCGCCCTTACGCAGAAGCGCTGTTCCGCGTGGCCGAGGGCGGTGACATCGCCGCCTGGTCCACGCTCGTGCAAGAGCTGGCCCAGGTTGCGCGTCTGCCGGAAGTACTGTCGGTCGCGTCGAGCCCGAAGGTGACGCGCACGCAAGTAGCCGAGCTGCTGCTTGCTGCGGTGAAGTCGCCCGTCGCGGCCGGCGCCGAAGCGAAGAACTTCGTGCAGATGCTGGTCGACAATCATCGCATCGCGCTGCTGCCGGAAATTGCCGAGCAGTTCGAGGCGCTCAAGAACGAACGTGAAGGTGCAGCCGACGCCGAGATCGTGAGCGCGTTCCCGCTGAACGGCGCGGATCTCGACAGTCTCGTCTCGGGCCTCGAACGCAAGTTCAAGCGCAAGCTGAAACCGACGGTCGAAGTCGATTCGTCGCTGATCGGCGGCGTGCGCGTGACGGTCGGCGACGAAGTGCTCGACACCTCGGTTCGCGCGCGTCTCGCATCGATGCAGGCTGCCTTGACCGCCTGAGCGCCACGCCGGCACGCAACAGAATTGACTATCAGGAGCGAATAATGCAACTCAATCCCTCTGAGATCAGCGAGCTGATCAAGAGCCGGATCCAGGGCCTTGAAGCGAGCGCAGACGTTCGCAACCAGGGCACCGTGATCTCCGTGACCGACGGTATCGTGCGTATCCACGGCCTGTCGGACGTGATGCAGGGCGAAATGCTCGAGTTTCCGGGCAACACGTTCGGTCTCGCGCTGAACCTCGAGCGCGACTCGGTCGGCGCGGTGATTCTCGGCGAATACGAACACATCTCGGAAGGCGACATCGTCAAGACGACGGGCCGCATTCTCGAAGTCCCGGTTGGTCCGGAACTCGTCGGCCGCGTGGTCGACGCGCTCGGCAACCCGATCGACGGCAAGGGCCCGGTCAACGCGAAGCTGACCGACGCGATCGAAAAGATCGCCCCGGGCGTGATCTGGCGTAAGTCGGTGTCGCAGCCGGTGCAGACGGGCATCAAGTCGATCGACGCGATGGTGCCGATCGGCCGTGGCCAGCGCGAGCTGATCATCGGCGACCGTCAGTGCGGCAAGACCGCGGTGGCGCTCGACGCGATCATCAACCAGAAGGGCAAGGACCTGATCTGTATCTACGTCGCGATCGGCCAGAAGGCTTCGTCGATCATGAACGTGGTTCGCAAGCTCGAAGAAACGGGCGCGATGGAATACACGATCGTCGTCGCCGCTTCGGCATCGGATTCGGCTGCGATGCAGTACCTGGCGCCGTACGCCGGCTGCACGATGGGCGAATACTTCCGCGACCGCGGCCAAGACGCGCTGATCATCTATGACGACTTGACCAAGCAGGCTTGGGCATACCGTCAGATCTCGCTGCTGCTGCGCCGCCCGCCGGGCCGTGAAGCGTACCCGGGCGACGTGTTCTATCTGCACTCGCGTCTGCTCGAGCGTGCGGCTCGCGTGTCGGAAGAGTACGTCGAGAAGTTCACGAACGGCGAAGTGAAGGGCAAGAGCGGTTCGCTGACGGCACTGCCGGTCATCGAAACGCAGGCTGGCGACGTGACCGCGTTCGTTCCGACGAACGTGATCTCGATTACCGACGGCCAGATCTTCCTGGAAACCGACCTGTTCAACGCAGGCATCCGCCCGGCAATCAACGCCGGCGTGTCGGTGTCGCGAGTCGGTGGCGCCGCTCAGACGAAGGTCGTGAAGAAGCTGTCGGGCGGTATCCGTACCGACCTCGCGCAGTATCGTGAACTGGCCGCATTCGCGCAGTTCGCATCGGACCTCGACGAAGCGACCCGCAAGCAGCTCGAGCGCGGTCGCCGCGTGACGGAACTGCTGAAGCAGCCGCAGTACCAGCCGCTGCAGGTGTGGGAACTGGCCGTGTCGCTGTACGCCGCAAACAACGGCTACCTCGACGACCTCGACGTCAAGCAAGTGCTGTCGTTCGAGAAGGGCCTGCGCGACAACCTGAAGACCAGCCACGCTGACCTCATCAAGCGCATCGAAGACACCAAGGATCTCTCGAAGGACGACGAAGGCGCGCTGCGCGCGGCGATCGAATCCTTCAAGAAGTCCGGTGCCTATTGATCCGCGAGTGACACACCGAGGCCGCGCGGGCGCGCATGATGCGCCCGCGCCGCTTCGGTGAGCGAGGCATGAGCCCCGAGTAAAGCGCTAAAGCGCTAACTCGGGGCGCAAAGGAGCAAGCTATGGCTGGAATGAAGGAAATTCGCGGCAAGATCAAGAGCGTGCAGAACACGCGCAAGATCACGAAGGCGATGGAGATGGTGGCTGCATCGAAGATGCGTCGCGCGCAGGAACGCATGCGCGCTGCTCGTCCGTATGCAGACAAGGTCCGTGCCATCGCCGCGCACATGAGCCGTGCGAACCCCGAGTACCGCCACCCGTTCATGGTGGCGAACGACGGCGCGCAGACGGCCGGCATCATCCTCGTCACGACGGACAAGGGTCTGTGCGGTGGTCTGAACACCAACGTGCTGCGTGCGACGGTGCAGAAGTTCAAGGAGCTGGAAGAGAAGGGCCAGAAGGTCGAAGCCACCGCGATCGGCGGCAAGGGCCTCGGGTTCCTGAACCGCTTCGGCGCGAAGGTGATGTCGCAGGTCGTGCACCTCGGCGACACCCCGCACCTGGACAAGCTGATCGGCGCCGTGAAGACGCAGCTCGATCTGTACTCGGAAGGCAAGCTGTCGGCGGTTTATATCGCTTACACGCGCTTCGTCAACACGATGAAGCAGGAAGCCGTGATCGAGCAGCTGCTGCCGCTGTCGTCGGAACACTTCGAAGCCGATGACGGTACGCCGGCGACGTCGTGGGACTACATCTACGAGCCGGACGCGCAGGCAGTCGTCGACGAACTGCTCGTGCGTTACGTCGAGGCGCTGGTGTACCAGGCCGTCGCGGAAAACATGGCGTCCGAGCAATCGGCGCGCATGGTCGCGATGAAGGCCGCGTCCGACAACGCGAAGACGGTGATCAGCGAACTGCAGCTCGTATACAACAAGAGCCGTCAGGCCGCGATCACGAAAGAACTGTCGGAGATCGTCGGCGGCGCAGCCGCTGTTTAAGCGCGCGCCCGGGACGACAACTGCGCCTTTGCGCGAGTAAAGAATCAGGTATTTAAAGGAAAAGCGATGAGTACTGCTGCTTTGGTAGAAGGCAAGATCGTACAGTGCATCGGCGCCGTTATCGACGTGGAATTCCCGCGCGACAGCATGCCGAAGATCTACGACGCGCTTATTCTCGATGGCTCGGAACTGACGCTCGAAGTCCAGCAGCAGCTGGGCGACGGCGTGGTCCGTACCATTTGTCTGGGTGCATCCGACGGCCTGCGCCGCGGCCTGACCGTGAAGAACACGGCAAAGCCGATCTCGGTGCCGGTCGGCAAGCCGACCCTCGGCCGAATCATGGACGTGCTTGGCCGTCCGATCGACGAAGCTGGCCCGATCGAAAGCGAAACGACGCGTTCGATCCACCAGAAGGCGCCGGCGTTCGACGAACTGTCGCCGTCGACCGAACTGCTCGAAACGGGTATCAAGGTCATCGACCTGATCTGCCCGTTCGCGAAGGGCGGCAAGGTTGGCCTGTTCGGCGGTGCTGGCGTGGGCAAGACCGTCAACATGATGGAGCTCATCAACAACATCGCGAAGGAACACGGCGGTTACTCCGTGTTCGCGGGCGTGGGCGAGCGTACCCGTGAAGGGAACGACTTCTACCACGAAATGAAGGACTCGAACGTTCTCGACAAGGTCGCGCTGGTGTACGGCCAGATGAACGAGCCGCCGGGCAACCGTCTGCGCGTCGCGCTGACCGGCCTGACGATGGCCGAGCACTTCCGTGACGAAGGCCTCGACGTGCTGTTCTTCGTCGACAACATCTACCGTTTCACGCTGGCCGGTACCGAAGTGTCGGCACTGCTCGGCCGTATGCCGTCGGCAGTGGGCTATCAGCCGACGCTGGCTGAAGAAATGGGCAAGCTGCAAGAGCGCATCACGTCGACCAAGAAGGGCTCGATTACGTCGGTTCAGGCCGTGTACGTCCCTGCGGACGACTTGACCGACCCGTCGCCGGCGACCACCTTCGGCCACCTGGACGCAACCGTCGTTCTGTCGCGTGACATCGCTTCGCTGGGCATCTACCCGGCGGTCGACCCGCTCGACTCGACGTCGCGCCAGATCGACCCGAACGTGATCGGTGAAGAGCACTACTCGATCACCCGTCGCGTTCAGCAGACGCTGCAGCGCTACAAGGAACTGCGCGACATCATCGCGATTCTGGGCATGGACGAACTGTCGCCAGAAGACAAGCTGTCGGTCGCACGTGCGCGTAAGATCCAGCGTTTCCTGTCGCAGCCGTTCCACGTCGCTGAAGTGTTCACGGGCTCGCCGGGCAAGTACGTGCCGCTGAAGGAAACGATCCGCGGCTTCAAGATGATCGTCGACGGCGAGTGCGACCACCTGCCGGAACAGGCGTTCTACATGGTCGGCACGATCGACGAAGCCTTCGAAAAGGCCAAGAAGATCCAGTAAGGGCTTGAGTGGGGCGCAAGCCGGCGTGTGCCGGCCGGAGCAATGAGTCAGCGATGACTTGTATGCCGGCCGCCCGCGTCGGCCGCAATACGCTCAACCTGTGGATGAGATTGGAGTCGATATGGCAACCATCAAAGTAGACGTCGTCAGCGCGGAAGAGCAGATCTTCTCGGGCGAGGCGAAATTCGTCGCGCTGCCGGGCGAAACGGGTGAGCTGGGCATTCTGCCGGGTCACACGCCGCTGATCACGCGGATTCGTCCGGGTGCGGTGCGCATCGAAGTCGAGGGCGGCAACGACGAATTCGTGTTCGTCGCGGGCGGCATTCTCGAAGTGCAGCCGGGCGCCGTGACGGTGCTCGCCGATACCGCGATCCGCGGCAAGGACCTCGACGCGGCGAAAGCCGAGGAAGCGCGCAAGCGCGCCGAGGAAACGCTGCAGAACGCGAAGTCGGATCTCGACCTCGCGAAAGCGCAATCCGAGCTCGCGACCGCGATGGCGCAGCTCGAGGCGATCCAGCGTCTGGCGAAGATCCGCAGCCGGCACTGAGCCGCGCCGCGTATCCCGCGAAAGAAAGCAGCCTTCGGGCTGCTTTTTTTTCGCCCGGCTTTTTCGTCTGTCTTTTTGCGGGCCGGATCGTATCGTCCGGTCGTGCTATTTCACCCGCCCGCCGCGATTCGATGTCAGAGTGTCGTCAGCGGAGCGCGGCATCATCCGCGCTGAGGCCGTCCGTCGCGATCGTCGCGGCGGAGGCGCGCGCGCAGCAGGCAGGCGCAGCACGCGCGCGGGCCGATCAGACAAAAACGGACGGAGACATCGATGGCAGCAGACCTTGGCAAGGGGGCGCTGATCGCGCCCGAAAACGGACTGTCCTACGTGCGCGGCGCGACCGACGTGCCGCTATCCGACGCGACGATCGGCCGGTTCCTGCTCGACACGGCCGGCCGCTTTCCCGACCGTCCGGCCGTCGTGTTTCGCGAGCAGCAGGTGCGCTGGACCTGGCGCGAATTCGCACACGAGGTCGACGTGCTGGCCGCGGGGCTCGCCGCGCTCGGGATCGTGAAGGGCGACTGCGTCGGCATCTGGTCGCCGAACCGCAGCGAATGGCTGCTCACGCAGTTCGCGACCGCGCGGATCGGCGCGGTGCTGGTCAACATCAATCCGGCCTACCGGCTGTCGGAGCTCGAATACGCGCTGAACAAGGTCGGCTGCAAGGCCGTGATCGCGGCCGAGCGCTTCAAGAGTTCCGCGTACGTCGAGATGCTGCAGACCATCGCGCCGGAGCTCGCGACCGCGACGCCGGGCGACCTGCATGCGGCGCGCGTGCCGAGCCTGCGCACGATCGTGTCGATGGGCGAGGTGGCGCCCGCCGGCATGTTCCGCTTCGCGGACGTGATGGCGCGCGGCCGCCAGGCCGTCGATCCGGCGCTGCTCGATGCGATCGGCGCGACGCTCGCGGCCAACGATCCGATCAACATCCAGTTCACGAGCGGCACGACCGGCAGCCCGAAGGGCGCGACGCTCACGCACCGCAACGTCGTCAACAACGCGCGCTCGATCGCGATGGCGATGCGTTTCACCGAACAGGATTCGCTCTGCATCCCGGTGCCGCTCTATCACTGCTTCGGGATGGTGCTGGCCGTGCTCGCCTGCGTGTCGACGGGCGCCGCGATGGTGTTTCCCGGCGAAGCGTTCGATCCGGTCGCGACGCTCGCGGCAGTGGCCGAAGAACGCTGCACCGCGCTGCATGGCGTGCCGACGATGTTCATCGCCGAACTCGACCATCCGGAATTCGCGAAATTCGACCTGTCGACGCTGCGCACCGGGATCATGGCCGGCTCGCCGTGCCCGATCGAGACGATGAAGCGCGTCGTCGCGCAGATGCATCTGTCCGAAATCACGATCGCGTACGGGATGACGGAGACGAGCCCCGTGTCGTTCCAAAGCTCGACCGACGATCCGCTGGAAAAGCGCACGACGACGGTCGGCCGCATCCAGCCGCATCTCGAAGTGAAGATCGTCGATCCGAGCGGCAACATCGTGCCGGTCGGCGCGACGGGCGAGCTGTGCACGAAGGGCTATTCGGTGATGCTCGGCTACTGGGATGACGACGCGAAGACGCGCGAGGTGCTGGTCGACGGCTGGATGCATACGGGCGACCTCGCGACGCTCGACGAGGACGGCTATTGCAACATCGTCGGCCGCCTGAAGGACATGGTGATTCGCGGCGGCGAGAACGTCTATCCGCGTGAGATCGAGGAATTCCTGTTCCGCCATCCGAAGATCCAGAGCGCGCAGGTATTCGGCGTGCCCGATGCGAAGTACGGCGAGGAGCTGTGCGCGTGGATCGTGCTGCGCGCGGACGAGCAGATGACCGAGGACGACGTGCGCGCGTTCTGCAACGGGCAGATCGCGCACTACAAGATTCCGCGCTATATCCGCTTCGTCGACGAACTGCCGATGACGGTGACGGGCAAGGTGCAGAAGTTCGTGATGCGCGAGCGGATGATCGACGAACTGAAGCTCGACGTGCAGAAGACTGCTTGAAGGGAGACGGTGCGAAAAAACGTGGCGGCCTGTAGGTCGCTACGTTTTCGATGGACGAAAAAAAGCGGGCTTATTAGCCCGCTAAAAACCACACGCTACGGGGTTAGCGCGAGGAGACCAAAGATGAAACCGGATCCGGCGGGGGCCGGAAACGACTCCAACAGGGATGCCCCTCGGAAGGGCTTCGGTACGTGACCGACTGGCTCGCAGCGCTTCGCGTCCGCTCACACTTGGCACACGAGACCGCATCCGTGTTGAAACCGTTGAGGCCCATTGTGGGCGAATTAATGACCCGTGGCGGTAACAAAGTGTTTCAGGTTGTAACGCCCGCCAGATAAGGCTTTCCGGGATTTTTTGCTGTTTTCGGGGTCCTGAAAAAGGTCATATTTACCCGTCTTTTCCACAGAGTTTTCATCGTATGCGCATCACGCGTTTTTCCTGCGTTTTCGCGTCAGTGAATTGCCCATTTGCACGCGTGAATGTGCATCGCGCGATAGATACCGCGCATGAGGATTCATTCGTCAGAAAGATTTTGAAACGTGATCGGCGCACGCGGTAGTCGGCCATTCGGCCAATTTTCGCGGTTTCACGCCGGTCGGCGTCACCGCAATCTGTAACGGCGGGGCGCCGGCCCGGCTGCAGAACACACCGCTTTCAGTCTTCGTCGGCGGCAACAACGGGGACGATTTCCATTATTGGCCGCCGAGGCCGCACGCGCTCGCGACTACTTCAGCCGACTACTTCAGCCACTTGTCCGCAATTGCCTGGTATTCACCGGTGGACAGCGCGAGATGCAGCCACTGGTCGACGTATTGCTGGAACACGACGTCGCCGCGCGGCACCATATACGCCTTCTCGCCGAACTGGAACGGTTTGTCCGGATGCACCGAGCAGAGGCCCGGATTCAGCTTTTGCTGCAGCAGCGTCTCGGACGCATCCGTCACCATCACGTCAGCCTTGCCCGCGAGGATCTGCTTGAAGATCGTCACGTTGTCCGGATAGACGCTCAGGTTCGCATGCGTGAAGAACTGCTTCGCGAAGCGCTCGTTGGTCCCGCCCGGATTCACGATCACGCGCGTATCGGGCCGGTCGATCTGCGCGACGGTCTGGTACTTGTCGGCATCCGCGCAGCGCACGATCGGCGTCTTGCCGTCGACCACGTACGGCTGCGTGAAGAACACGCGCTTCTGGCGCTCGAGCGTCGTCGACACGCCGCCCACCGCGATGTCGCACTTCGCGACGAAGTCGTGGGTGAGGTTCGGCCAGCTCGTCTTCACGTAGTCCGCCTTCACGCCGAGCGATTTCGCGAGCGACTCCGCCATATCGATGTCGATGCCCTCGAAGCGGCCGTCCGCGCGGTAGTACGAATACGGCTTGTAATCGCCCGTCGTGCACACGCGCAGCGTGCCGCGCGCGAGCACGTCGTCGAGCCGCGAGCCGGCGGCCGCGGCGCCCGCGGGCGCGGCCGTGGCCGCTCCCTGCGCGTGCGCGGCAGCGCAGCAAAACGCGGTGGCAGTGGCGAGCGCGGCAAGCGTGGCGAGTGTCTTCATCGTCTCCTCCTTCGTTTCGTTCGATATGAGCGTCCGATCATAACGGAGCCATCGCGCGCGTCATATGGCCGCCATCGCATCGGCATGCGCAGCCCGATCGCGGCTGTCCGGTAAAATGCCGCTTTGCCTTCGCTTCGTCGCTCCTACCGTGGCCCATAACCTGCTCAACGACACCTTCCTGCGTGCGCTTCTGCGCGAGCCGACCGACTACACGCCGATCTGGCTGATGCGCCAGGCCGGCCGCTACCTGCCCGAATACAACGCGACGCGCGCGCGCGCCGGCAGCTTCCTCGGTCTCGCGAAGCATCCCGACTACGCGACAGAAGTGACGTTGCAGCCGCTCGAGCGCTTTCCGCTCGACGCCGCGATCCTGTTCTCCGACATCCTGACGATTCCCGACGCGATGGGGCTCGGCCTCGACTTTCAGGTCGGCGAAGGGCCGAAGTTCGCGCATCCGGTGCGCACCGAGGCCGACGTCGCGAGGCTCGCGGTGCCGGACATCGAGGAGACGCTCGGCTACGTGACGGGCGCCGTGCGCGAGATCCGCCGCGCGCTCACCGACGGCCAGGGCCGGCAGCGCGTGCCGCTGATCGGCTTCTCGGGCAGCCCGTGGACGCTCGCGTGCTACATGGTCGAAGGCGGCGGCTCGGACGATTTCCGTACGGTGAAGTCGATGGCGTATTCGCGCCCGGACCTGATGCACCGGATCCTCGACGTGAACGCGCAGGCGGTGGCCGCGTACCTGAACGCACAGATCGAAGCGGGCGCGCAGGCCGTGATGATCTTCGATACGTGGGGCGGCGCGCTGGCCGACGGCGCGTACCAGCGCTTCTCGCTCGACTATATCCGCCGCGTGGTGTCGCAGCTCAAGCGCGAGCATGACGGCGAGCGCGTGCCGGTGATCACGTTCACGAAGGGCGGCGGGCTGTGGCTCGAGGAGATCGCGGCGACCGGCGTCGACGCGGTCGGGCTCGACTGGACGGTCAACCTCGGCGCCGCGCGCGAGCGCGTCGCGGGGCGCGTCGCCCTGCAGGGCAACCTCGACCCGACGATCCTGTTTGCGCCGCCGGCCGCGGTGCGCGAACAGGCGCGCGCGGTGCTCGACAGCTACGGCAACCATCCGGGCCACGTGTTCAACCTCGGGCACGGCATTTCGCAATTCACGTCGCCCGATCACGTCGCCGAACTCGTCGACGAAGTCCATACCCACAGCCGCGCGATCCGTAGCGGAGCGGCGGGCTGAACGCAAGCGCCGTCATGCTGCGCTGCGGGATGACGATGTTTCGTTTTTGAAACTAAACAGGACGCAACCCCGCTCCCGTTGCCGATTCGGTGCTTGTCAAGACTTGACTTATACACATTTTCCACGTTGCAGCGCGGTAGAGCCCCGTATCGGTCAATTTGTCTCGCTATGGTTGGGTAATTTGAATAGCAGCCTTATGGAATAAGGCTTCGCGGGGCACCGCCGGAAGCGGCGAAAAACAGCGGAAAGCACGGCCCGGCGCGCGTTGCGGCCATTGAGCGGCGAGTTCTCAACAAAGTTATCCACAGGCTGGGCAGGGTATACGGCGATTCCTAATGCGAATCCAAAACTTAGCGCCGAATCTGACGTTTTACTTTAAGTTCGCCGCCGCGATGCGGACGCGGATGCCGGCCGTCCGTATGCTGCGTACCGCCGCTCCCGGAGCGCGCGGATGAGCGGCACCTACCTGCGCGTGGCGCTCGACCATCCGCTCGCGACCCTGTTCGACTACCGCTGCGACGCGCAGCCGGTGCCCGTGCCCGGCACGCTCGTGCAGGTGCCGTTCGGCAAGCGGCAGGCCGTCGGGCTCGTCTGCGAAGTCACCACTCACACCGAGGTACCGCCGACGCGGCTGCGCGCGGTCGATGCGATCTGCACGGAGCTGCGGCCGCTGTCGGCGGACTGGCTCGCGCTCGTATCGTTCGCCGCCGACTACTATCAGCGCGGGCGCGGCGAAGTCGCGTTACCGGCGCTGCCGCAGGCGCTGCGCGACGCCGGGCGCTGGGGGCGGTTGCTCGCGCCCGAAGTGCGCTACCGGCCGACCGAAGCCGGCCGCGCGGCGCTGCCCGACGCATTGCCCGCGCGCGGCGCCGCGCTGCGCCGGCTCGCGCAGGCGCTGGCCGATACCGGTTCGTTGACGCTGCCCGACGCGCGTGCGCTGCATCCGAAGGCTGTCGCGACGCTCGACGACTGGGCGGCACGCGGCTGGGTCGACGTCGAAGAGATCGGCTGGGCCGATGCGCCTGTGGCCAACCCTGTGGATAACCTGTCGACAAGCAGTGGACGCGCTGTGCCGCCGGCGTTGACCGACCAGCAGGCCGAAGCGCTCGACGCGATCCGCGCGGCGCAGGGCTTCGCGCCGTTCCTGCTGCACGGCGTGACGGGCAGCGGCAAGACCGAGGTCTATCTGCATGCGCTCGCGTCGCTGCTCGACGCGCGGCCGGACGCGCAGGCGCTCGTGCTCGTGCCGGAAATCAACCTGACGCCGCAGTTCGAGGCCGCGTTTCGCGCGCGCTTCGCGGGCGCGCTCGCCGACGATGCGATCGTCACGCTGCACAGCGGGCTTGCCGAAGGCGAGCGGGCGCGCAACTGGCTCGCCGCGCACACGGGCCGCGCGCGGATCGTGCTCGGCACGCGGCTCGCGGTGCTCGCGTCGATGCCGACGCTTGCGCTGATCGTCGTCGACGAGGAGCACGAGCCCGCGTACAAGCAGCAGGAAGGATTGCGCTATTCGGCGCGTGACCTGGCGGTGTGGCGCGCGAAGCAGCTCGGCATCACTATCGTGCTCGGCTCGGCCACGCCGTCGCTCGAAAGCTGGTGGCAGGCCGAGCAGGGGCGCTACACGCGGCTCACGCTGTCGCGCCGCGCGGTGGCCGACGCGACGCTGCCGACCGTGCGGCTGATCGATCTCGAAGAGGAACGGCGGCGCGGGCGCGCATCGATGGGCGGGCTGTCGGGGCCGCTCGTCGCGGCGCTGAAGGCGCGGCTCGAACGCGGCGAACAGAGCCTCGTGTTCCTGAACCGGCGCGGTTATGCGCCGCAGCTCGCGTGCGACGCATGCGGCTGGGTGGCCGGTTGCCCGCGCTGCAGCGCGTACGTCGTGCTGCACAAGCCCGAGCATGCGTTGCGCTGCCATCACTGCGGCTGGGAAGCGCGGATTCCGCGGTCGTGTCCCGAGTGCGGGAACGTCGACATCGCGCCGCTCGGGCGCGGCACGCAGCGCATCGAGGAGGCGCTCGCCGAGACCGTGCCGGGCGCGCGGATCCTGCGGATCGACGCGGACAGCACGCGCCGCAAGGGCAGCGCGCAGGCGCTTTTTTCCGACGTGCACGCGGGCGAGGTCGACATCCTGGTCGGCACGCAGATGATCGCGAAGGGGCACGACTTCCAGCGCGTGTCGCTCGTCGGCGTGCTCAATGCCGATACCGCGCTGTTTTCGCACGACTTCCGCGCGAGCGAGCGGCTGTTCGCGCAGCTGATGCAGGTGAGCGGCCGCGCGGGGCGGGCCGGGCTGCCGGGCGAGGTGATGGTGCAGACGCGCTACCCGCGTCACGCGCTGTACCACGCGCTCGGCCGGCAGGATTACGTCGGTTTCGCGAATTCGCAGCTCGGCGAGCGTCGCGACGCGCACCTGCCGCCGTTCGTCTACCAGGCGCTGCTGCGCGCCGAAGGGCGTACGCTCGACGCGGCGCTCGCGTTCCTGCTGCAGGCCGCGGCCGCGTTGCCGGGGCTGCCGGGCGCCGAACGCGTGACCGTGTACGACGCGGTGCCGATGACGATCGTGAAGGTCGCCAACGTTCACCGCGCGCAGTTGCTCCTCGAAAGCGCATCGCGGGCGGCGCTGCAGCATGCGCTGCGCGCATGGTTGCCGGAGTTGCGCGCGCTGAAGGGCGTGCTGCGGTGGAGCGTCGAGGTCGATCCGCTGGATATCTGAGCGGCGCCCGCGCGGCTGTCGCGCGGGGCGTTGCCTGATACGGGAAGCCCGGGCCGCCGCGCGCCCGAATCGTCTCCCGTCTCCCGTCTCCCGTCTCGCGCCCGGCGCCCGGCGCCCGCACCCCACCGCGTCACACCGCCCAGTGCAACCCGTTTTTCGACTGCTTCCGCGCATGCCGAAGGTTGCACACGCGTACCGAATCGCCCCGATCAGGGAAAACACCGAGCCCCCGACCACGGGCAACCCCTAGGTTGCAACCTCATAAGTGGCTGATTATATTGACTAACTTATGGGTGCAACCCCTCTCTCAATTTGGTTGCACCTTTTTATTGCGTGCCGTAGGATTTCGCGCATCCTCTTACACCATACTGCCGGGCTCGCACCGGCGCACGAACCCACCATGGCAAGCACGACTCTCGGCGTCAAAGTCGACGACCTTCTCCGCTCGCGCCTGAAAGACGCGGCAGCGCGTCTCGAGCGCACTCCCCACTGGCTGATCAAGCAGGCGATCTTCGCGTATCTCGAGCGGATCGAGCACGGCCAGTTGCCGCCCGAGCTGTCGGGCCACAGCGGCGTGACGGAGCTCGCCGACGGTCAGTCCGCGGACGGCGACGACGACAACTCGCCGCATCCGTTCCTCGAGTTCGCGCAGAACGTGCAGCCGCAATCGGTGCTGCGCGCGGCGATCACGGCTGCGTACCGCCGGCCGGAACCGGAGTGCGTGCCGTTCCTGCTCGGCCAGGCGCGCCTGCCTGCGAACCTGCAGGCGGACGTGCAGGCGCTCGCGACGAAGCTGGTCGAGGCGCTGCGCGAGAAGAGCTCGGGCGGCGGCGTCGAAGGGCTGATCCACGAGTTCTCGCTGTCGAGCCAGGAAGGCGTCGCGCTGATGTGCCTCGCCGAAGCGCTGCTGCGCATTCCCGATCGCGCGACGCGCGACGCGCTGATCCGCGACAAGATCAGCAAGGGCGACTGGCGCTCGCACGTCGGCCACGCGCCGTCGCTGTTCGTGAACGCGGCGACCTGGGGGCTGATGATCACCGGCAAGCTCGTGACGACCAATAGCGAAGCGGGCCTGTCGTCGGCACTCACGCGCCTGATTGGCCGCGGCGGCGAGCCGCTGATCCGCAAGGGCGTCGACATGGCGATGCGCCTGATGGGCGAGCAGTTCGTCACCGGCGAAACGATTTCCGAAGCGCTCGCGAACAGCCGCAAGTACGAAGCGCGCGGCTTCCGCTATTCGTACGACATGCTCGGCGAAGCGGCGACGACCGAAGAGGACGCGCAGCGCTACTACGCGTCGTACGAACAGGCGATCCACGCGATCGGCAAGGCGGCCGGCGGCCGCGGCATCTACGAAGGCCCGGGCATCTCGATCAAGCTGTCGGCGCTGCATGCGCGCTACTCGCGCTCGCAACAGGACCGCACGATGAGCGAGCTGCTGCCGCGCGTGCGCGCCCTCGCGCTGCTCGCGCGCCGCTACGACATCGGCCTGAACATCGACGCGGAAGAAGCCGACCGCCTCGAGCTGTCGCTCGACCTGCTCGAGGCGCTGTGCTTCGATCCGGATCTCGCGGGCTGGAACGGCATCGGCTTCGTCGTGCAGGGCTACCAGAAGCGCTGCCCGTTCGTGATCGACTACCTGATCGATCTCGCGCGCCGCAGCCGTCACCGCCTGATGATCCGCCTCGTGAAGGGCGCGTACTGGGACAGCGAAATCAAGCGTGCTCAGGTCGACGGCCTCGAAGGCTATCCGGTCTACACGCGCAAGATCTACACCGACGTGTCGTATCTCGCATGCGCGAAGAAGCTGCTCGCGGCGCCGGACGCCGTGTATCCGCAGTTCGCGACGCACAACGCGTACACGCTGGCCGCGATCTACCAGCTCGCGGGCCAGAACTACTACCCGGGCCAGTACGAATTCCAGTGTCTGCACGGGATGGGCGAGCCGCTGTACGAGGAAGTCACGGGCCGCGACAAGCTGAATCGCCCGTGCCGCGTGTATGCACCGGTCGGCACGCACGAGACGCTGCTCGCCTACCTCGTGCGCCGTCTGCTGGAAAACGGCGCGAACACGTCGTTCGTGAACCGCATCGCCGATAAAACCGTGTCGGTGAAGGAGCTGGTCGCCGATCCGGTCGACGAAGCGTCGAAGATCGTGCCGCTCGGCGCGCCGCACGCAAAGATCCCGCTGCCGCGCCACCTGTACGGCGACGAGCGTCCCAACTCGATGGGCCTCGACCTGTCGAACGAACACCGTCTCGCGTCGCTGTCGTCCGCGCTGCTCGCGAGCGCGCACCACCCGTGGCGCGCGGCGCCGATGCTCGCCGACGACGCGCTCGCCGACGCGCCGGCGCGCGACGTGCGCAACCCGGCCGACCAGCGCGACCTGGTCGGCACGGTCAGCGAAGCGACGTCCGAACACGTGAGCGCGGCGCTCGCGCACGCGGTGGCCGCCGCGCCGATCTGGCAGGCCACGCCGGTCGATGCGCGCGCCGATTGCCTGGTGCGCGCGGCCGATCTGCTCGAAGCGCAGATGCACACGCTGATGGGCCTGATCGTGCGCGAAGCCGGCAAGTCGCTGCCGAACGCGATCGCCGAGATCCGCGAAGCGGTCGACTTCCTGCGCTACTACGCGGCGCAGATCCGCGGCGAATTCTCGAACGACACGCACCGTCCGCTCGGCCCCGTCGTCTGTATCAGCCCGTGGAACTTCCCGCTCGCGATCTTCATGGGCCAGGTGGCCGCGGCGCTCGCCGCCGGCAACACGGTGCTCGCGAAGCCGGCCGAACAGACGCCGCTGATCGCCGCCCAGGCCGTGCGCCTGCTGCGCGAGGCCGGCGTGCCGGCCGGCGCGGTGCAGCTGCTGCCGGGCACGGGCGAGACCGTCGGCGCGGCGCTGGTCGCCGATCCGCGCACGCGTGCGGTGATGTTCACGGGCTCGACCGAAGTCGCGCGCCTGATCAACAAGACGCTCGCCGCGCGCCTCGACCCGGACGGCAAGCCGATTCCGCTGATCGCCGAAACGGGCGGCCAGAACGCGATGATCGTCGACTCGTCGGCGCTCGCGGAGCAAGTGGTCGCGGACGTGATGCAGTCGTCGTTCGACTCGGCCGGTCAACGGTGTTCGGCGCTGCGCGTTCTGTGTCTGCAGGACGACGTCGCGGACCGCACGCTGACGATGCTCAAGGGCGCGATGCACGAGCTCGCGCTCGGCAACCCGGACCGGCTGTCGACCGACGTCGGCCCGGTGATCGACGCGGAAGCGAAGCAGACGATCGACGCGCACGTCGCGGCGATGAAGGACAAGGGCCATGCGGTCACGCAGCTGCCGATGCCCGACGCATGCGCGCACGGCACGTTCGTGCCGCCGACGCTGATCGAGATCGGCAGCATCGACGAGCTGAAGCGTGAAGTGTTCGGCCCCGTGCTGCACGTGGTGCGCTACCGCCGCAGCCAGCTCGACAAGCTGCTCGAGCAGATCCGCGCGACCGGCTACGGGCTGACGCTCGGCATCCACACGCGGATCGACGAGACGATCGCGCACGTGATCTCGAATGCGCACGTGGGCAACATCTACGTGAACCGCAACGTGATCGGCGCGGTGGTCGGCGTGCAGCCGTTCGGCGGCGAAGGGCTGTCGGGTACGGGGCCGAAGGCCGGCGGCGCGCTGTACCTGCAGCGCCTGCTCGCGACGCGTCCGTCGGGGCTGCCGCGTTCGCTCGCGGAGTCGCTGATCGCGGACGGCGCGGCCGATGGCGACGCGCGCGGCAATCCGGCGGCAGCGCTCACCGCGCTGCGCGACTGGCTGATCGAGCAGCGCGAGCCGGCGCTCGCCGCACGCTGCGACGGTTACCTCGCACAGGTGCCGGCCGGCGCAACCGCGGTGCTGACCGGCCCGACGGGCGAGCGAAACACGTATACACTCGGCCCGCGCGGCACGGTGCTGTGTGTCGCGGCCACGCCGGGCGGCGCGCGCGCGCAGTTCGCGGCGGTGCTGGCGACCGGCAACCGCGCGTTGTTCGCCGGCGCGGCGGGCGAGGCGCTGGTCGCCGCGCTGCCGGCGTCGCTGAAGGCGCACGCGGCCGTGCGCAAGCAGGCCGACGCGCCGTTCGACGCGGTGCTGTTCGAAGGCGACAGCGACGAGCTGCAGACGCTCGTGAAGGACGTCGCGCAGCGCCCGGGGCCGATCGTATCGGTGCAGGGCGTGTCGGCGGGCGCGTTCGAGAACGGCGACGCGGAAGACTACGCGCTCGAGCGGTTGCTGACGGAGCGCTCGGTGAGCGTGAATACGGCCGCGGCGGGCGGCAATGCGAATTTGATGACGATCGGCTGATCATCCTTGCCGTTCGGATCAAACAAAGGAAGCGGCCAGGCGATCCCGAAGCCGCTCCATTTACCCTGGTACCAAGGAGATGCTATGCAACACACGATGAAAAAAGTGGCAGGCGCGACGTTCGTCGCGGTCATGTCGCTGGCGGGGACGGCCCATGCGGACGACGTGAAGATTGGTTACGCAGGGCCGATGACGGGCGCGCAGGCGCACTACGGCAAGGATATGCAGAACGGGATCGTGCTCGCGCTGGAAGACTTCAACGCGACGAACCCGAAGATCGGCGGCAAGGCCGTGAAATTCGTGCTCGACACGCAGGACGACCAGGCCGACCCGCGCACGGGTACGACGGTCGCCCAGAAGCTGGTCGACGACGGCATCAAGGGCATGCTCGGCCACTTCAACTCGGGCACGACGATTCCGGCTTCGCGCATCTACGCGAACGCGGGCATTCCGGAAATCGCGATGGCGACGGCGCCGGAATACACGCAGCAGGGTTACAAGACGACCTTCCGCATGATGACGTCCGACACGCAGCAGGGCTCGGTGGCCGGCACGTTCGCGTCGAAGGATCTCGGCATGAAGAAGATCGCGATCGTCGACGACCGCACGGCCTACGGCCAGGGTCTCGCCGACCAGTTCGAGAAGGCCGCGAAGGCCGGCGGCGCGACGATCGTCGACCGTGAATTCACGAACGACAAGGCTGTCGACTTCAAGGCGATTCTGACGAAGCTGAAGGCGGCGAAGCCGGACCTCGTCTACTACGGCGGCGCGGATTCGCAGGCTGCGCCGATGGTCAAGCAGATGAAGGCGCTCGGCATCACCGCTCCGCTGATGAGCGGCGAAATGGTGAAGACGCCGACGTTCCTGAAGATCGCGGGCAACGCGGCCGAAGGCACGATCGCATCGCTGGCCGGCCTCCCGCTGGAAGAAATGCCGGGCGGCAAGGCTTACGCCGACAAGTACAAGAAGCGCTTCGGCGAAGACGTGCAGACGTACTCGCCGTACGCGTACGACGGCGCGATGGCGATGCTGAACGCGATGAAGAAGGCCGATTCGACCGATCCGGCGAAGTACCTGCCGGTGCTCGCGAAGACCGACATGGCCGGCGTCACGTCGACGCACGTCGCGTACGACGCGAAGGGCGACCTCAAGAACGGCGGCATCACGATGTACAAGGTCGAGAAGGGCGACTGGAAGCCGCTGAAGAGCATCGGCGGGAAGTAAGCAGCCTTTGATGTGACGCGCGGCCGGCGGCGCATGTCGCTGTCCGGCCGGTCGTGTGAAAAAGCCACCGGGCCGTCGGGCCGGGTGGCTTTTTCTTTGGCGGTGCACGGCCTTTGGGTTCGTTTTTCATCCGGCTTCCCTGTCTCAGTAAATGGAATGGCTGCCTAGAGACGCTATTCCAGATAAGAAACGTCGATCAATCGGACGAATATGATTCAGCGCTGGTAACTTCTATTACTTATTCAGTTCTGCCTGTTGCATTGACCGCGCGTGCGCGAATGCGCTGGTTCAATCGCGGATACTCAGCCCCCGCGCACGCGCAGCAGAAACTTCTGCAGCTTGCCGGTCGGCGTGCGCGGCAGCGCCTGCACGAACGTGAACTCGCGCGGGATCTTGTACGCGGCGAGCCGCTCGCCGCAGAACGCGCGCAGCGCGTCCGCATCGGGCGCCGCGTTCGCCCGCGTCACGACGTGCGCGACGACCGTCTCGCCCCAGTCCGGATGCGCGACGCCGACGACGGCCGCCTCGGCGACGTCCGGGTGCGCACCGAGCACGTCCTCCACCTCCTTCGAATAGACGTTCTCGCCGCCGGTGACGATCATGTCCTTCAGCCGGTCGACGATGAACAGATAGCCCTCCTGATCGATCCGTGCGAGGTCGCCGGTGCGATACCAGCCGCCCGGCGCGAACGCGGCACGCGTCGCGGCCGCGTCGTCGAGATAGCCGAGCATCATGCTGTCGGCCTTCAACCAGATCTCGCCGGTCTCGCCCGGCCGCGCATCGACACCGTCCATCCGCACGACCCTCAGGTCGACGCCCGGGCCGCCGTGGCGGCCGATCGAGCCGGCCTTCGCGATCTGCTCGTCCGGATACAGCGTCGTGCCGGCCGGCCCCGCTTCCGTCATTCCGTACACCTGAAAGAACGCGTGACTGCGATACGCACGGGCGAGCCGTTCGGCCTGCGCGGCGCCGATCGGGCCGCCGCCGTACAGCCACGCGCGCACGCTCGACAGATCGAACGCCGCGAAGCCGTCGACCGTGTCGAGCGGCAGCGTGTACGACACCGGCGCGCCGAAATACAGCGTCACGCGCTCGCGCTCGACGGTCTGCAGGAAGCGCAGCGGATGGTATTCGCGCAGCAGCACGACGGTGCCGCCCGCGACCAGCGTGCCGCCGAACCAGTTGTTCAGCGGCGACGAATGCCAGATCGGCATCGCCATCAGCGTGCGTTCGTTGCGGCCGATGCCGATGGCGAGCGCCGCCTGCATCGCGGCGAGCGTGACCGTGCGATGACTGTGCATGCAACCCTTCGGGCGGCCGGTCGTGCCGGACGTGTAGAGGATCTGCGCGACGTCGTCGTCGGCCGGCTCGATGCCCGCGAGGCCGTCCATCGTCGCGCACATCGTGTCGAAGTTCGGCACGCCGTCGAGTTCGCCTTCGGTCACGAGCCGCCGCGCCGGATGCACGATGCGCTCGACCACCGGCGCGAGCGCGACGTCGAACAGCAGCACGGTGCTGCCGCTGTGTTCGAGCACGTAATCGACTTCCGGCGCCTGCAGCTTGTGGTTGATCGGCACGAACGCCGCGCCGAGCCGCCATGCGCCGAACATCAGGTCGACGAAGGCCGGCGTGTTGAAGCACATCGCGGCGACGCGGTCGCCGGCCGCGACGCCGAGCGCGCTCAGCACGGCCGCCGCGCGGTGCGAACGCTCGCGTGCGGCCGCATACGTGATCGTCGCGGATTCGCTGACGAGGAACGGCTTGTCGGGCGTCGCACGGGCGGCGCGGTCGAGGGCGGCGACGAGGTTCATCGGGGCTCCGGGCGGGCGAACGAACGCGAATTCGGTTGAGCGGGCCGGCGTCAGGCCGGGTACGCGCGCTGCAGCAGCACGGCGACGTCGATCGCGTGCGGATCGAAGCCGCCCGCGATACGGCCCCAGTCGGGCGCGGCGAGCCGCGTCGCGACGAACACGTCGGCGACGGCCGCCGGTGCATCGCGGCGCAGCAGGCACGCCTGCGCGACGAGCACGAGCCGCTGCGCGAACACGCGGCCCGACGCTTCGAGCGTGTCGGCCGGGGCGGCGAGCATCGCGCGCAACGCGTCGAGCGCCGCGCGGATGCGCGGTTCGCCCGCGCCGAGGTCGGCGAGTTCGTCGAACAGCGCGGCGGCCGCATCGGGCTCGCGCGACACCGCGCGCAGCACGTCGAGGCACATCACGTTGCCCGAGCCTTCCCAGATCGAGTTGACGGGCGCCTCGCGGAACAGGCGCGCGATCGGGCCGTCGTCGACGTAGCCGTTGCCGCCGAACACTTCCATCACCTCGCCGGTCAGCTCGACCGCGCGCTTGCAGACCCAGAATTTCGCGGCGGGCGTGACGATCCGCTTCCACGCGCGTTCGCGGGGCGAGTCGTCGCGTTCGAATGCGTCGGCGAGCCGCATCGCGAGCGACAGCGCCGCCTCGCTTTCGAGCGCGAGATCGGCGAGCACGGTGCGCATCAGCGGCTGCTCGGCGAGCGCGCGGCCGAACGCGTGACGCTGGCGCGTGTACGCGATCGCCTGCACGACGCCCTGGCGCAGCATCGCCGCGCTGCCGAGCACGCAGTTCAGCCGCGTGTAGGTGGCCATCTCGATGATGGTCGGAATGCCGCGGCCTTCATCGCCGAGCATGATCCCCCACGCATCGTTCAGCTCGATCTCGCTGCTCGCGTTGCTGCGGTTGCCGACCTTGTTCTTCAGCCGCTGGATCTCGACCGCGTTTTTCGTGCCGTCCGGCCGCCAGCGCGGCACGTAGAAGCACGACGGGCCGCCGGCTTCGGTGCGTGCGACGACGAGGTGCGCGTCGCACATCGGCGCGGAAAAGAACCACTTGTGGCCGCGCAGCCGGTATTCGCCGCCGCGGCCGCCCGCGCCGACCGGCGTGGCGAGCGTCGTGTTCGCGCGCACGTCGGAGCCGCCCTGTTTCTCGGTCATGCCCATGCCGAACCAGATCGCGCGCTTGTCGGCGACCGGCACGTCGCGCGCATCGTAGTCGTCGCTGTAGAGCTTGTCGCGCAGCAGGTCCCACAGCGCCGGCTCTTTCTGCAGCACGGGAATCGCGGCTTGCGTCATCGTCGCCGGGCACAGCGTGCCGGCCTCGATCTGGCCGTGCAGGTAGAAGCCGGCGGCCGTCGCGGCCCAGCGGCCGCGGCGCGACTCGCGGAACGCGAGCGACACGAAGCCTTCGTGACGATACTGGCCGAGCAGCGCGTGCCAGGCGGGATGGAAGTCGACGCGGTCGATGCGCCGGCCGCGCCGGTCGAACGCGTTCAGTTCGGGCGTGTGGCGGTTCGCTTCGTCGGCGAGTTGCGCGGTGTCGGCGCTGCCGAGCCGCGCGCCGTATGCGTCGAGCTGAGGTACGGCCCAGTCGGCGCCGGCCCGGACGAGCGCGTCGCGCAGCGCGAGATCCGTCGCGAAGAGGTTATAGTCGACGAGTTCGTCGAACTGGTTCGTGACGGCGTGAGTCGAGTCGGTCATCGCGGGTGTCTCCGGTCTGATGCTGCGCGGTCAGCCGGCGTCATGCCGCGCGCAACGGCCCTTCGGCGCGGGTTCCGGCTTCCGGTAAAACGTATTCCCTGCTGAATTCAGAGTAGCAAATATGCCGCCGCGACATGTTCAGGTTCCGGCGCCGCCCGGCTCGCCGGCGGCGCAACCCGCGCCCGCGTTGCGTCGCCGGCCGCGCCAGTCGCGCGCGCAGGCGAGCTCCGACGCGCTGCAACAGGCGTTCGTTCAGCTTTTGCTCGAACGCGGCTACGCGAAGGCGACGATCCGCGAGATCGCGGCCGTCGCGGGTGTCAGCATCGGCACCTTCTACGAGTATTTCGGCGACAAGCAGAGCCTCGCGGCGCTCTGTATTCATCGCCGCGTGCTGGCGCTGGCCGACCGGCTGCGCGACGCGGTGCAGCGGCTGCGCGGTGCGCCCCGGTCCGAGCTCGCCGTCGCGCTGGTCGATCTCCAGGTCGATACGATCGCCGCCGACGCGGCGCTGTGGGGCGCGCTGTTCGCGCTGGAGCGGCAGGTGTCGCCGCTGACCGCCTATCGCCGGCATTACGACGCCTATGTCGCGCTGTGGCGCGACGCGCTGGCCCACGCGGCCGATCCGCCGCCCGCCGCGCGGCTCGACGGGCTCGCGCGGATGGCCCATACGATCTGCTACGGCGGCCTGTCGCAGGCGCTGCTGACGCTCGGGCCCGCGCTCGATTTCGCCGCGCAGCGCCGCGAACTGCGAGCCGTGCTGCTCGCGTATCTCGCGGCCGCGGACGCGTAGCCTTCCCGGGGGAAATGCCTGATTCGCATATCAGGCGCGCAGACCCGCCTTGCCGCCAAGCTCTTCTCCCGGCGAACCATGAGAAAAATGCATGGTCTCCATGACGAACTTTCGATTGTCCGCCGATATTGGTTCGGGCTAAATCATGCGGCAGATGCAGGTCGCGCACGGCGCGGCCCGCCCGAAGGACATCAGGAGGAGGAGTCATGCGAAGCGCCACCGCGCCCCGTTCGAAACTGCCCGACGTCGGGACGACGATCTTCACGGTGATCGGCCAACTGGCTGCTCAACACGACGCATTGAACCTGTCGCAGGGCGCGCCGAATTTCGCGCCCGATCCGGCGCTCGTCGAAGGCGTCGCGCGCGCGATGCGCGACGGTCACAACCAGTACGCGCCGATGGCCGGCGTGATCGCGCTGCGCGAGCGGCTCGCCGAGAAGACCGAGGCGCTGTACGGCGCGCGCTACGATCCGGCGACCGAGATCACGGTGATCGCGAGCGCGAGCGAGGGGCTGTACGCGGCGATCAGCGCGCTCGTGCATCCGGGCGACGAGGTGATCTATTTCGAGCCGTCGTTCGACAGCTATGCGCCGATCGTGCGGCTGCAAGGCGCGACGCCGGTCGCGATCAAGCTGTCGCCCGAGCATTTCCGCGTGAACTGGGACGAGGTGGCCGCGGCCATCACGCCGCGCACGCGGATGATCATCGTCAACACGCCGCACAACCCGACCGCGACGGTGTTCTCCGCCGACGATCTCGAGCGGCTCGCGCAGCTCACGCGCGACACGGGGATCGTGGTGCTGTCCGACGAAGTCTACGAGCACGTCGTGTTCGACGGCGCGCAGCACCAGAGCGTCGCGCGCCACCGCGAGCTGGCCGAGCGCAGCGTGATCGTGTCGTCGTTCGGCAAGTCGTTCCACGTGACCGGCTGGCGGGTCGGCCATTGCCTCGCGCCGGCCGAACTGATGGACGAGATCCGCAAGGTGCACCAGTTCATGGTGTTCTCGGCCGATACGCCGATGCAGGTCGCGTTCGCGGAGATCCTCGCGCGGCCGGACAGCTATCTCGGCCTCTCGGCGTTCTACCAGGCCAAGCGCGACCTGCTCGCGCGCGAGCTGGCCGATTCGCGTTTCGAGCTGCTGCCGAGCGAAGGCTCGTTCTTCATGCTCGCGCGCTTTCGCCACTTCTCGGATGAAAGCGACAGCGATTTCGTGCTGCGCCTGATCCGCGACGCGCGCGTCGCGACGATTCCGCTGTCGGCGTTCTATACCGACGGCACCGACGCCGGCGTGATCCGGCTCAGTTTTTCGAAGGACGACGCGACGCTGGTCGAAGGCGCGCGGCGGCTGCGTTCGCTGTAGGACAACCGGCGGCGGAGACGTCGCATCGACCGGACACTTGGAGATCACGATGAAGCACACGGCAACCCTGAAACTCGCATTCGCACTCGCGTGCGCCATCGGCTCCGGCGCGGCGCTCGCCGATGCGCCGACGCTGCGCTTCGGCCTCGAAGCGCAATACCCGCCGTTCGAATCGAAGGCGCCGAACGGCGACCTGCAGGGCTTCGACATCGACGTCGGCAATGCCGTCTGCCAGACGGCGAAGCTGTCGTGCAAATGGGTCGAGACCTCGTTCGACGGGCTGATTCCGGCGCTGAAGGGCCGCAAGTTCGACGCGATCAACTCGGCGATGAACGCGACCGAGCAGCGGCGCCAGGCGATCGACTTCACGACGATCATCTATCGCGTGCCGACCCAGCTGATCGCGCGCACCGGCAGCGGGCTGCTGCCGACGCCCGAATCGCTGAAGGGCAAGCGCGTGGGCGTGCTGCAGGCGTCGATCCAGGAAACCTTCGCGAAGGCGCACTGGGAGCCGGCCGGCGTCGCGGTCGTCGCGTACCAGGACCAGAACCAGGCGTATGCGGATCTGGTCGCGGGCCGCCTCGACGCGACGCTCGTGCTCGCGCCGTCCGGCCAGCGCGGTTTCCTGTCGCGCCCGGACGGCAAGGGCTTCTCGTTCGTCGGGCAGCCGGTGCACGACGACAAGATTCTCGGCAGCGGCATCGCGTTCGGCCTGCGCAAGGGCGACGACGCGCTGAAGGCGAAGCTCGACGCGGCGATCGACAAGCTGAAGGCGGACGGCACGGTGAAGTCGCTCGGCCTGAAGTATTTCGGCGATATCGACATCTCGACGAAGTAAGCGGGGGCGCGCGCGATGCCGACTCCGAACCCGAGCGCCGCGGGCAGCGAACCGGGCGGCACGCCGCTGCCGCTGCCGGACGATGCCGTCGCTGCCGTGCTCGCCGACGAACTGGGCGATGCGCTCGTCACGCGTGCGGCCGACATCGAGCCGCGTTACTTCACCGCGTACAACGAGCCGGCCGGCGTGCGGCCGCGCGCGCTGGTGCGCCCGCGTAGCGTCGACGACGTGTCGAGGACGCTCGCGTTATGCACGCGGCTCGGCCAGCCGGTCGTGCCGCAAGGCGGGCTGACGGGGCTCGCGCGCGGCGCGGTCGCGCTGGGCGGCGAGGTCGTGCTGTCGATGGAGCGCTTCGCGGGCATCGACGCGCTCGACGCGGCGGCCGGCACGATCACCGTGCGCGCGGGCACGCCGCTGCAGACGGTGCAGGACGCCGCGCACGCGGCGGGCTTCACGTTCGGCGTCGATCTCGGCGCGCGCGGCTCGTGCCAGATCGGCGGCATGCTCGCGACCAATGCGGGCGGCACGCGCGCGATCCGCTACGGGATGATGCGCGAGCAGGTGCTCGGGCTCGAGGCGGTGCTCGCGGATGGCACGGTCGTGTCGTCGATGAACCGGATGCTGAAGAACAACGCGGGCTACGACCTGAAGCAGCTCTTCATCGGCAGCGAAGGGACGCTCGGCGTCGTCACGCGCGCGGTGCTGCGGCTGCATCCGTTGCTGGCGGCGCCGGCCACGGCGCTCTGCCGCGTGCGCGACTACGAGGCGGTGGTCGCGCTGTGGAACCGCGTGCGCACGCTGCCGGAAGTCGTCAGTTTCGAGGCGATGTGGCCGGCGTTCTACGACTACGTCGCGCGCCATACGCCCGGTGTGTCGGCGCCATTCGTCGGCGACGGCGGTTTCGTGGTGTTGATCGAATGCGCGACGAGCGCGCCGGGCGGCGATGCGCACCATGCGCTCGAAACGGGGCTGGCTGCGGGGCTCGATGCAGGGCTCATCGACGATGCGGTGCTCGCGACTTCCGAGCGGCAGGCGCGCGATTTGTGGACGCTGCGCGAAGGGCTTGCGATCGATGCGCTGCCCCATCTCGTCAACTTCGACGTGAGTCTGCCGACGGGCGAACTCGGCGCGTTCGCCGAACGCTGCGAGGCGGCGTTGCGGGCGCGCTGGCCGGCGCTCACGTGCCTGTTCTTCGGCCATGTCGGCGACGGCAACGTGCATATCGGCGTGTCGCTGGCCGAGATGACCGACACGGATGCCGATGCGCTCGATCGCTGCGTGTATGCGGTGGTGCGCGACATGGGCGGCTCGGTGTCGGCCGAGCACGGGATTGGCGTGCTCAAACGTCCTTATCTGGCGCACACACGCAGCGACGCGGAAATCGGATTGATGCGACACCTGAAGGCCGCGCTGGACCCGCTTGGGATCCTGAATCCCGGCAAGGTGCTTTGACGCTGCCGACGCCCGTTCCTCACGGAAAACGGCCGGCGCGACGCATCAGCCGTCCACCCAGCGCAGCGCGCCGATCTTCAGGTGTTCGACGACGCTGCGCGCCCACTCGAGCTCCGCATTGAGCAGCACGAGCGCATATTCGTTCTGCAACAGGAACAGGCGCGGCACCTGGTCGGCCTGCGCGGTGGCGCGCAGCGCCTCCAGCCGCTCGCGTTCGGCGTCGAGACGCGCGATGCGCAGCTCGAGCTGGTGGCGCGCATCTTCCGCATCGAGCAGCGGCAGGAACGCGAGGCCGGCGCCGAACGCCGGAAATTCACGCGCGGGCTCCGCGAGCAGCGCATGCAGCCACGCCTGCCCGGCCGTGTGCCCGGCTTCGGTCAGCGCATACAGCGTGCGCTCCGGAAACGCGCCGTCACGCTCGGTGTCGTGCACGACGATCAGCCCGTCGCGCAGCAGCCGGTCGATCGTCTGGTACAGGCTCGTGCGCTGCCGCACGTTGACGACTTCGTCGTAGCCGCGGGCCTTCAGTTGCTGCAGCATCCCGTACGGATGCATCGGCGTTTCGGTGAGCGTCGCGAGGACGGCCAGCGCGAGCGGGGACGGACGGCTCGTAGGCATGAATAGTAAACATATATCTAGTAATAATATAACTATTCTCTACCAAGCTATCATGTTTGACAAGGGTTTCAGCCGAGATGCGAGCGCTTCGCGGCCGGCGCGACGGTTTCCATCGTCGCGAGACCGTGCACGATGCCGCAATCCTCGACCGAGTGCTCGCCGACGCACTGGCGGCGCAGTTCGGTGAGCTGGTCGCGCAGATGCGTGAGTTCCGCGAGGCGCGCGTCGACGTGTCCGATGTGATCGTCGAGCAGCGAATTGATCGAATCGCAGCGGTCGGCCGGCGTGTCGGTGAGCCGCAGCAGCGCGCGGATTTCGTCGTGCGCCATGTCGAGCGCGCGGCAGTTGCGGATGAAGCGCAGCCGTTCGACGTGCACGTCGGTGTAGTTGCGGTAGTTCGAATCGGTGCGCTCCGCATCTGGCATCAGCCCCTCTTTCTCGTAGAAGCGGATCGTCTCGGGCGTGCAGCGGGCCGCTTTGGCCAGTTCGCCAATCTTCATGCCTTTCTCCCGTGTAAGGGTTGACCTTGTAGTGGCTTCAGGGTGTTAACTCTACACCGTCAAGCCACGAAAGGAGGTTGTCATGACCGACGCCCAGCGTCCCCACGACCCACGACACCGTCATGCCGGCGGCGCCGATACGTGTTGCGCCGATGCGCGCGACACGCAGACGGCGGCCGTTGCCGATGCGGCGCCGGCGGCCGGCGAGCGCGCGCACGGCCATGACCACGATCACGATCACGGCCACGGCCACGATCACGCCGCGCATGGCGATGCGGGTCATGACCGCGATCACGACGAGGCTCACACGGATACGCATCGGCATGGCGCGTCGTGCTCGCACGACCACGCCGCGCATGACCATGCCGGTCACGACCACGACCACGACCACGACCACGACCACGACCACGACCACGACCACGACCACGCGGCCGGCGACTGCTGCGCGCCTGCCGCGCTGACGCTCGCGCCGCTGCCGGTCGCGCAGGCGACCGCGTCGGGTCACGTGCGCTCCGCGTTCCGGATCATGCAGATGGACTGCCCGACCGAGGAAACGCTGATCCGCAAAAAGCTCGGCGGCATGCAGCAGGTATCGGCGCTCGAATTCAACCTGATGCAGCGGATGCTGACCGTCGAGCACGTGCCCGGCGCGCAACCGGCGCTCGAAAGCGCGATCCGCTCGCTCGGGATGACGCCGGAAGCCGCGTCGGCCGATGCACCGGCAGCGCCCACCGCGCCGCCGCCCGCCAAACCGTGGTGGCCGCTCGCGCTCGCCGGCGTCGCCGCGATCGCATCCGAAGGCGCGACCTGGGCCGGGCTGCCGGTGTGGCTGTCGGCGGCGCTCGCGCTCGCCGCGGTGCTCGCGTGCGGGCTCACCACGTACAAGAAAGGCTGGATCGCGATCCGCAACGGCAACCTGAACATCAACGCGCTGATGAGCATCGCGGTGACGGGCGCGATGGCGATCGGCCAGTGGCCGGAAGCCGCGATGGTGATGGTGCTGTTCACGATCGCCGAGCTGATCGAGGCGAAGTCGCTCGACCGCGCGCGCAATGCGATCCAGGGGCTGATGCAGCTCGCGCCGGACACCGCGACCGTGCAGCAGGCCGACGGCGCGTGGCGCACGATCGAAGCCGCACAGGTCGCGCTGGGCGCGGTCGTGCGCGTGAAGCCGGGCGAGCGGATCGGGCTGGACGGCGAGGTCGTCGCCGGCCGCTCGACGGTCAACCAGGCGCCGATCACCGGCGAGAGCCTGCCTGTCGAAAAGGCGAGCGGCGACGCCGTGTACGCGGGCACGATCAACGAATCGGGTTCGTTCGACTACCGCGTGACGGCCGTCGCGGCCAACTCGACGCTCGCGCGGATCATCCACGCGGTCGAGGAAGCGCAGGGCGCGAAGGCGCCGACCCAGCGCTTCGTCGACCAGTTCGCGCGCGTCTACACGCCGATCGTGTTCGCGGTCGCGCTGCTGGTCGCGGTGGCGCCGCCGCTCGTGATGGGCGGCGCGTGGCACGACTGGATCTACCGTGCGCTCGTGCTGCTCGTGATCGCGTGCCCGTGCGCGCTGGTGATCTCGACGCCGGTGACGATCGTGTCGGGGCTCGCGGCCGCGGCGCGGCGCGGGATTCTCGTGAAGGGCGGCGTCTATCTGGAAGAAGGGCGCAAGCTCGCGTGGCTCGCACTCGACAAGACCGGCACGATCACGCACGGCAAGCCGGTGCAGACCGACTTCGACGTGCATGCGGACGGTGCCGATGCGGCGCGCGTGCGGCATCTCGGCGCGAGCCTCGCGGCGCGCTCCGATCACCCGGTGTCGCAGGCGATTGCGGCCGCGGCCCGCGACGCCGGCACGACCGCATTCGCCGACGTGCAGGACTTCGAAGCGATCGTCGGGCGCGGCGTGTGCGGCACGATCGACGGCACGCGCTACTGGCTCGGCAATCACCGGCTCGTCGAGGAACTGGAGCGCTGCTCGGCGGCGCTCGAGGCGAAGCTCGACGCGCTGGAGCGGCAGGGCAAGAGCGTCGTCGTGCTGGTCGACGCCACGCGCGTGCTCGGCATCTTCGCGGTGGCCGACACGATCAAGGACACGAGCCGCGATGCGATCGCCGATCTGCATGCGCTCGGCATCCGCACCGCGATGCTGACGGGCGACAACCCGCATACCGCGCAGGCGATCGCGGGGCAGGCCGGCATCGACGATGCGCGCGGCAACCAGTTGCCGGAAGACAAGCTCGCGGCGGTCGAGGAACTGTCGGCGGGCGGCGCGGGCGCGGTCGGGATGGTCGGCGACGGGATCAACGATGCGCCGGCGCTCGCGCGCGCCGACATCGGCTTCGCGATGGGCGCGATGGGTACCGACACGGCGATCGAGACGGCCGACGTCGCGCTGATGGACGACGACCTGCGCAAGATTCCCGCGTTCGTGCGGCTGTCGCGCGCGACGCACCGCGTGCTGGTGCAGAACATCGGCTTCGCGCTCGGCGTGAAGGTCGTGTTCCTCGGCCTCACGGTCGCGGGGCTCGGCACGATGTGGATGGCGGTCTTCGCCGACGCGGGCGCGAGCCTGATCGTCGTGGCCAACGGTTTGCGGCTGCTGTCGTCGTCCGGGGCGTTCGGCGACGTCCCGGCCAAGCGTTGAGGAGCGGGCGATGAGCTTCCTGAAACGGATTCTCGGCGGCCACGGCGGTGGTCATGGCAGCGGGCACAGCAATAGCGGAAACGGGGGCCACGGCGGCGGGCGTCACGGTGGCCTGCGCCAGGGCGGGCACGGCGGCCACGATGCGCGCGGCCGCGATCGCCACGGCTGGGGCTGGCAGGCGCCGGCCGACGCGGGCAGCGGTGGCCAGGGCGGCAATCTGCCGCTGAGCCAGCTCGCGTGCGCGGGCTGCGGCGCACTCAACGCAGCCGATGCACGCTTCTGCACGCAGTGCGGCGCGGCGCAACGCGGCAAGGCCTGCAGCCGCTGCCACGCGGCGCTGGCGGCCGACGCGCGGTTCTGTCCCGGCTGCGGAACGCAGGCGGCTTGACGCTATCCGCACCTTCGCGCCGGCCACGCATAAGCACAGGCCGGCACGCTTCGTTCGACGGCCGGCGCACCGGCATGCCCGATGTCATCCCCGGCATGCTCGCACCGGCAATATCGTCGCGGTCCGTCCGGATACACGGCTCCGGGACGCACCCTTTACTCAGCGCAGCGGCAGGTGAATTTCGGTGCGCAGGTCGGCCGGCGCCGTATCCATCGGCGTATTGAGGTATAGCTCGAACGGCGGCGCGTCGGCGGCTTCGCGGCCCGAGTGACGCAGCCAGTCGCCGTAGAGCCACTGGTAGGCCGTCTTCAGGTCCGCATACGGCCCGGTATGCAGCAGTACCGCGTATTCGCCGCCTGCGATCGTCGCACGCTCGACCGGCGGCACGGGCGCGACGTCCGGCGCGCCGTCGGCCGGCATGATGCACGCTTTCGCGCGCAACTGTGCTTCGGGCGTCGTGTCCGGATCATCGTAGAAAATCCCGATCATCTTCGCGCCCGGGCCGATCAATCCGTGCTGCCCGACCCACGCGCCGATCCGCCCGAACGCGTCGCCGACCTTCATGTACGCGCCGGTATGCGTCACCGCGTAGCCGCGCAGTTCCGGCAGCCGCCGGATCTCGACCTCGTGCTTGAACATGTCTTCCTCTCCTCGCTGTAGTGGATAAATCGGCCGGTGGATGCCGGTGCGCCGGTGCTGCGCGGGCAACACGCCGTACGCGTCGCGAAATGCCCGCGCGAACGCGTGCGTCGAACCGTAGCCCGCGCGCCGCGCGATCTCGTCGAGCGGCCGCGCGGTGCAGACCAGATCCTCGGACGCCCGCACGATCCGCATCCGCCGCACCGTCAGCACGATCGACTCGCCGTACAGCGCGCGGTAGACGCGCTGCCAGTGATACGGCGACAGGCACGCGACTTCGGCGAGCCGGTTCAGGTCGAGCGGGCCGTCGAGATGCGCGCCGATGTACGCGTGGACGCGCGCCACGCTCGCCGCGTAGCGCACCCACGCGGGCGGGTCGGGTTTCGTTTCGGCTGGAGTCATCGGCGTGTCCGGGCTGGAACCGACGCCACGGTAGCACGGGCCGAATGGACAAATCTTGCGGAAATGCGTAGCTGTCCGAAGTCCGTCCCCTTTTAATTTCAACGAAATGGGGTCTTGCCCCTCCGGCATCTATGACTAAAGTTAAAGACGGTGAAATCGGGTGATCACGTCATTTTTCTCGGGTAAGTTGCTCGGACGGGGCAGCAGCACGCTTTTCGAATTACGCAGGTCGTTCGTCGATGTTCAATCGCCACACCACGTTTTCGGGAGAAGAAGAAATGGATGCTTCCAGCTTCATCACGTCGCTGCAGGCCACACTAGGCGGATACCTGCCCAAGATCGCGGGCGCGATCGGCATCCTGGTGATCGGCTGGCTGATCGCCGTCGCGGTGCGGGCCGGCGCGCTCCGGCTGCTCAACGCGCTGAAGGTCGATCAGCGGATCACCGACAGCACCGGCCAGGGCGCGTGCGTCGAACGCATCATCGCCGGCGGCCTGTTCTGGCTCGTGCTGCTCGTCACCGCGGTGGGCATCTTCAACGTGCTCAACCTGTACGCGGTCTCCAATCCGTTCTCGCTGCTCGTCACGCACATCGTCAACTACCTGCCGAACCTGATCGGCGGCGCGGCGCTGACGCTGATCGCGTGGCTGATCGCGTCGCTGCTGCGCAGTCTCGCGAACCGTGCGCTGAAGGCGAGCAAGGTCGACGCCACGCTGTCCGAAAGCGCCGGCATGCAGCCGATGAGCGGCTATCTCGGCGACGTGCTGTTCTGGCTCGTGATCCTGATGTTCCTGCCGGCGATCCTCGCGTCGTTCGCGCTGTCGGGCCTGCTGTCGCCGGTGCAGGGGATGGTCGACAAGCTGCTCGCGATCGTGCCGAACATCTTCGCGGCCGCGGTGATCGGCTTCGTCGGCTGGATCGTCGCGCGCGTGCTGCGCGGCCTCGTGACGAACCTGCTGGTCGCCGCCGGCGCCGATCGCCTCACGCAAGGGATCGACAGCCCGACGCCGGTGCGCGTGTCGAGTCTGGTCGGCACGATCGTCTACGTGTTCGTGTTCGTGCCGACGCTGATCTCCGCGCTCGACGCACTGAAGATCGACGCGATCTCGATCCCCGCGACCAACATGCTGAACCAGTTCCTCGGCGCGGTGCCGGACATCGTCGCGGCGATCGTGATCGTGCTCGTCACGTTCTACTTCGCGCGCTTCGTCGCGTCGCTCGCGCAGAAGCTGCTGGAAGCCGCCGGCGTCGACGGGCTGCCGGCCGTGCTCGGCGTCGAGCGCGTGTTCTCGGGCATCCTGCAGCCGTCGGTGCTGGTCGCGCGGCTGATCGTGTTCTTCGCGATGCTGTTCGCGTCGGTCGAGGCCGCGAACCGGCTCGGCTTCACGCAGGTGCGCGACGTCGTCACGCTGTTCATCGAATTCGGCGGCCACGTGCTGACGGGCGGCGTGATCCTTGTGATCGGCGTGTGGCTCGCGGGTCTCGCGCGCCGCGTGATCGAGCAGGCCGACCGCGAGCACAGCGTGCTGTTCGCGCGGATCGCGCAATTCGCGATCCTCGGCCTCGTGTTCGCGATGGGGCTGCGCGCGATGGGCATCGCGAACGAAATCGTCCAGCTCGCGTTCGGCCTCGTGCTCGGCGCGATCGCGGTGGCCGTCGCGCTGTCGTTCGGCCTCGGCGGCCGGGAAGCGGCCGGCAAGCTGCTCGACCGCTGGTTCAACCAGCGCGGCGGCGGCCAGTAAGGCCAGTCGGCACGGCCGATCCGGCCCGCATCGCGCGGGCCGGATCGGCGTGGCAACGCGGGCGGCCGGCGTTGCCGCGAGCGTTTTCGAAAGCGTTTCCGCAAGCGAAATGTCAGCCGCGATCTTTGCCGAATTTCGATAACACGTCGTTTAATGACTCTCTAGCATCGATTCTCAGTCGCGCGGGCCCGCAGGCCGGCGCCTTTGAGGAGAGTCCGATGAAAGCAGAGTCGAATGGCCGGCCCGCCGCCGGCGCCAAGTCCTCCGGCCAGCCCGCGCTGCAGCAGACGCTCGGGACCTGGCAACTGTGGGGCATCGCGGTCGGCCTCGTGATTTCCGGCGAATACTTCGGCTGGAGCTACGGCTGGGCGAGCGCGGGCACGCTGGGTTTCGTGATCACCGCGCTGTTCGTCGCGGCGATGTACACCACCTTCATCTTCAGTTTCACCGAGCTGACGACGTCGATCCCGCACGCGGGCGGCCCGTTCGCGTATGCGCGGCGCGCGTTCGGCCCGACCGGCGGCTATCTGGCCGGCGCGGCGACGCTGGTCGAATTCGTGTTCGCGCCGCCCGCGATCGCGCTCGCGATCGGCGCGTACCTGCACGTGCAGTTTCCGGGGCTCGAACCGAAACACGCGGCGATGGGCGCGTATCTCGTGTTCATGGCGCTGAACATCGTCGGCGTGCAGATCGCGGCGACCTTCGAGCTCGTCGTCACGCTGCTCGCGATCTTCGAGCTGCTGGTGTTCATGGGCGTCGTGTCGCCGGGCTTCACGTGGAGCAATTTCACGAAGGGCGGCTGGTCGGGCGCCGATCACTTCAGCGTGGGCGCGTTCCACGGGATGTTCGCGGCGATTCCGTTCGCGATCTGGTTCTTCCTCGCGATCGAAGGCGTCGCGATGGCCGCCGAGGAAGCGAAGAACCCGAAGCGCTCGATTCCGATCGCGTACGTGGCCGGGATCCTGACCCTCGTGGCGCTCGCGATCGGCGTGATGGTGTTCGCCGGCGGCGCGGGCGACTGGACCAAGCTCGCGAACATCAACGATCCGCTGCCGCAGGCGATGAAGTACATCGTCGGCGCGAACAGCGGCTGGATGCACATGCTCGTGTGGCTCGGGCTGTTCGGGCTCGTCGCGTCGTTCCACGGGATCATCCTCGGCTATTCGCGCCAGATCTTCGCGCTGGCCCGCGAAGGCTACCTGCCCGAATGGCTCGGCAAGGTGCATCCGCGCTTCAAGACCCCGCATCGCGCGATTCTCGCGGGCGGCGTGGTCGGGATTGCCGCGATCTACAGCGACGAGCTGATCCAGTTCGGCGGGCAGACGCTCACCGCGAATATCGTGACGATGTCGGTGTTCGGTGCGATCGTGATGTATATCGTCAGCATGGCGTCGCTGTTCAAGCTGCGCCGCTCGCAGCCGAACCTGGCGCGGCCGTTCCGCGCGCCGCTGTACCCGATCTTCCCGGCCTTCGCGATCCTGGCGGCGCTCGTCTGCCTCGCGACGATGGTGGTTTTCAACGGGCTGGTCGCGCTGGTGTTCGTCGGCTTCCTCGCGGTCGGTTACGCGTACTTCCTCGCGACCCGTTCGCAGCGCGCGAGCGCACCCGGCGACGCGCTGCTGGAGGAGTGAGCACGGTGACGACGGTGAACGTGAAAGGCCGTTCCTGACGGCATCCGGCGCGCCCCGTCGAACGGGCGCGCCGTCGGCTTTTGGCAAGGAGATTCGAACGATGTCCTATACGGAGACGATCGGTCCGCGCACGTACCGCTTCGCGGACCTGAAGACGCTGCTCGCGAAGGCGAGCCCGCTGCGTTCCGGCGACCAGCTCGCCGGCGTCGCGGCGGCGAGCGAGGAGGAGCGCGTCGCCGCGAAGATCGCGCTCGCGGGCGTACCGCTGAAGGCGTTCCTGAACGAAGCGGTGATCCCGTATGAAGACGACGAGGTCACGCGCCTGATCATCGACGATCACGACGCGCACGCGTTCGCCGAGATCTCGCACCTCACCGTCGGCGATTTCCGTAACTGGCTGCTGTCGCCCGCGGCCGACGGCGCGGCGCTCGAACGGATCGCGCCCGGCCTCACGCCCGAGATGGTCGCGGCCGTGTCGAAGCTGATGCGCAACCAGGACCTGATCGCGGCCGCGAGAAAGCGCCGCGTCGTCACGCGCTTTCGCAACACGGTCGGGCTGGCCGGCCGGATGTCGGTGCGGCTGCAGCCGAACCACCCGACCGACGACGTGAAGGGCATCGCCGCGTCGATGCTCGACGGGCTGATGTACGGCTGCGGCGACGCGATGATCGGCATCAACCCGGCCACCGACAGCCTCGCGGCGATCGTGAAGCTGCTCGCGATGATCGACGGCTTCCGCGAGCGCTACGGCGTGCCGACGCAGTCGTGCGTGCTTACCCACGTGACCAACACGATCGCGGCGATCGAGAAGGGCGCGCCGGTCGATCTCGTGTTCCAGTCGATCGCGGGCACCGAGAAGGCGAACGCGAGCTTCGGGATCTCGCTCGCGCTGCTCGGCGAGGCGCGCGAGGCCGCGTTGGCGCTCAAGCGCGGCACGGTCGGCAACAACCTGATGTATTTCGAGACGGGCCAGGGCAGCGCGCTGTCGGCGAACGCGCACTTCGGCGTCGATCAGCAGACCTGCGAAGTACGCGCGTATGCGGTCGCGCGCAAGTTCGAGCCGTTCCTCGTGAACACGGTGGTGGGCTTCATCGGGCCCGAATATCTGTACGACGGCAAGCAGATCATCCGCGCGGGGCTCGAGGATCACTTCTGCGGCAAGCTGCTCGGCGTGCCGATGGGCTGCGACATCTGCTACACGAACCACGCGGAAGCCGACCAGGATGACATGGACACGCTGCTGACGCTGCTGGGGGCGGCCGGCATCAACTTCATCATGGGGATTCCGGGCGCGGACGACGTGATGCTCAACTATCAGAGCACGTCGTTCCATGACCAGCTCTACGTACGCGAGGTGCTCGGCCTGCGCCGCGCGCCGGAATTCGAGGAATGGCTGGAGACGATGGAGATCGCCGACGCGCACGGCGCGCTGCGCGCGGCAAGCGCCCGCGTGCCGCTGCTCGCGGGTGCGAACGACTGGATGGGGATTTCCGCATGAGCGACGCCGTCGAGAAGAATCCGTGGGCGCAGCTGAAGTCGTTCACGAACGCGCGGATCGCGCTCGGCCGCGCGGGCAACAGCCTGCCGACCGCGCCGCTGTTGGCCTTCAACCTGTCGCATGCACAGGCGCGCGACGCTGTGCACCAGCCGCTCGACGCGGATGCGCTGCGGCGCGAGATCGAGGCGGCCGGCATGCTGCCGACGCTGCGCGTCCAGAGCGCCGCGCCCGACCGCGACCACTACCTGCGCCGGCCCGATCTCGGCCGCAAGCTGTCGGACGACAGCCGCGGGCTGCTGGCCGGCTACGGGGCGGCGCTCGACGACGCGCCGGATGTCGTGTTCGTGGTCGGCGACGGGCTGTCGGCATTCGCGGCCGCGAAGCAGGCGCTGCCGCTGTTGCAGGCCGTGCGGCCGCGGCTCGACGCGGACGGCTGGCGGATCGGCCCGGTGGTGGTCGCGACGCAGGCGCGCGTCGCGCTCGGCGACGAGATCGGCGAGCTGCTGCGCGCGAAGGTGGTCGCGATGCTGATCGGCGAACGGCCGGGGCTCAGCTCGCCGGACAGCCTCGGCGTGTACCTGACGTGGGCGCCGAAGGTCGGCTGTCACGACGCGCTGCGCAACTGCATCTCGAACGTGCGGCCCGAAGGGCTGCCGCACGCGGCCGCCGCGCACAAGCTGCATTACCTGATGACGCATGCGCGCAGGCTCGGGTTGACGGGCGTCGGGCTGAAGGACGACAGCGACGCGTTGGCGCCGCCGGCTCATGCGGAGCGGATCGGGGCTGCTTGAATAGCCACTCGCATCGAAAGTCCATCAACACCCGCAGCTTCGGCGACAACTGCCGGCTCGGCGCAACACGTTGATTGCTTGCCGCACGCGGGGACGGCGCGAGCGTTGCAAGTGCCGCGCATCTTGGCATTGCCGCGCTCCGTCTCGATCGGTCCGTCGATTGGGTTTCGCGCACCTGGCAAACCACTACCTCGATCCTTTGCACGGCTTCCGGGCTCATCGGCCCTGAACGCGCGCGACTACTGGCGCATTTGACGCCGGTCAGCGCTCTTGAAAATTCGCATTGCGAATTTCGAATTCGTCTGATTGATTCATCTTTCTCATTCGCGCAAATTTCGTGTGGCGCAACCATCACCGATTTGTCGAGAAAGGAGACCCGATGAGTGACGAGTCGAACGTACCGCCCCATCTTTCCTTCACCAGCAGCTCACTTGCTGCACGCGTGACCAAGGCCAGCAGCACCATCCGGCTGATGCCAAGGCGAAAGCGACTGTTGGATTGACGCACGATTGAATCGGATTGGTTGATTCGGTTGGCCTCATTTCATTTGTTGCGGATTTTCCGCAATGGTTTGTCCATGGATAGCGGCCGCGTTTCGATGTGATATGGCTGGCGCCCGATATAACGAGGATAAGAATGGCGGAATTCGATCGCGTGACAAGTTATTTGACGGGGCGGCAATCCGCGCATCTGACGCTGATGCGGCGCAAGTCGAAGCGCGATCCGGAGACGGGCGAACTGCCTCCCATGCCCACGGTGTCGGTCGTATCGTGGGTCGTGCGCGAGGCGATCTGCGAGCCGTACAGCGTCAAGGCGGTCGTTGCCGCACCGGTTGCGATTCCGAGAAAGACGGTGCTCGGGCAACTCGCGAAATTTTCGGTTCGACCCGAGGACGGACGCGCCAAGCGCGAATTTGCCGGCTTCGTGACGCAGTTCGACTCCGTATCGGAATCTCGTGATGGTTACACCTACCGTATTGTGATGCGCCAGCATCTGGCCGTCATGGACGGCCCGAGCAATTGCGCCACGTACCAGGGAATGGCCTCGTGGGAAATCATCAAGGAGATTTTGGCGCGTTACGACCTCCGCTTCTGGATACAGGTCGAATTCAATCTACGCCGCGAGCATCCCAGGCACCCGTTCCGCTTCCAGTACAACATGGGCGACTGGGACTACGTCAAGCTCGAGATGGAGCAAGCGGGCCTGTATTGCTACACAAGGACCGGTGAGCACGGCGACGTGCTGGTGATTGCGGACGACGTTGACGGCTATATGCGCCCCGCAATACCTGTACTGGATCGTCCCACTGCCGGGCTGGCGACCTTCGAGGAATCGATTTTTTCCTTCAAGGTCCGCTCGCGCGTCGTGCCGGAATCCTATGTGGTTGCCGACTACAACCCCGAGCAGGCGTGGGAGCGCTTCCGTGCCGAGGACCGCGCCGTATCGGACGACGAGACCATGATCGGCAAGCCCTATGTCTGGGGCACGCATCACGACGACGCCAAGGGGGCCAAACGCGAGGCGCAGTTGCGCCATGAAGCGGCACGCGCCAGCCAGATTCGTTACTCGGTGGAGTCGACCGTGCTCGCGATCCGGCCTGGCAGCATCGTGCAGTCTGATCGGACGCTCGAGGATGCCGGCGCGGCCATGTTCGTGACGACGGTCGTGCATCGCGGCGCGCGGAATGCGAGCTACGTGAACAGCTTCACGGCGATTCCGGCCGATCGCCCGTACCGGCTGGAAATTGACGAGCGTCGGTGGCCGAAAATTCCCGGCACGCTAGGCGCGACTATTACGTCGCCTGACAGGTACAAATTCGCCTACCTCACCGACAAAGGCGAGTATGTCGCGCGGTTTCACTGCGACTTCGGCAACTGGCCCAAGGGCGGGGAAAGCGTTCCGTTACGGCTCGCCAAGCCGTTCGCAGGCAGGAACCATACGGGCATGCACATGCCCGCGTTGGACGGCGACGAAGCCCTGATCGGCTTTCGCGAAGGCAATCCGAACAAGCCCTTTATTGCGTCCTTTATCCACAATAGCGAGCGCCCCGACCTGATTAATTCGTCACGACGGCGCATGTCGCGTAACGAGATCCGAACGCAATCCGGCAACACGTTCTGGATGGACGATTGGGACAATCAGGAAGGCATCGAACTCGGTACGCAGCACTCCGGCCGCTCGCAACTCCATCTCGGCCATATGGTGGACCGCGCACTGAACCAGCGAGGCGCGGGTGCCGAACTGCGGACTTCAGGGCATGCGGTTGCGCGAGGCGGCGCAGGTGTGATGGTGACGGCCTACGACCGGCCGGGCGGCGCGGGCAAGCAGCTCGATATGGCCGAGACGATTGCGCAACTCAAGGACATGTTGGCGCTAGCCGAATCGCTGGCGAAGTCGGCCGAGGCGTCGAAGGCATCGCCTGCGGATACCCAGGCGCAAAAGGCGATCGGCGACGGGCTGGACGAATTGAAAAGGCCGGGCGCGGTCGTGACTGCACCGGGACCGGTTGGCGTGGTCTCGGGCGATGGCGTACAACTCGCCGCCGATGGTTCGATCATCGGGACCGCGAAGAAAGGAGTCCACTTCAGCGCGCTCAAGAGGATCACCGCCGCTGCGGGCGGTCAGTTGTCACTGTTCGCGCGGAAGGGCATGAGCTTGATCGCGTCGGCCGGCGAGGTCATTGTGCAGGCCCAGCGAGGCCGCATGCAGCTTGCGGCGCAGGAAGACATGACGGTCGAAACGGTCAATGGCGTTTTGCACGTGAAGTCGCCGAAGGAAATCCTGCTCAGCGTCGGCGGCTCGTATATCCGCGTGAATCCGGAAGGGATCGAGATGGGCTCGCGCGGCCGTGTGCACTTCAGGACAAGTGGCTTGAAGAAGACCGGGCCGGCTCAACTGGACCTGAGCGGCGCGGCGTTCGCGCCGGCTTTCGTGCCGTTCAAGACGGAGTGTGAGGTCTGGCGTACCAATCCGAATTTTGTACAAGCGCCGGCCTTGGCGCCTGAGCCGAGCCCGCCGCAATGGGAGTCACAGGGTAATAGAGAGGCTGTTGCACGTGCCCTCGCACCTGCGGCTGATGGGGGAAAGCTAAGCGACTTCTCCCCCTTCGATGGAAAGCCGTCGAACGTTGATTCGAACGTGCCGAAAGCCAAGGTCGAATTGAACGGCCCCGACGATCAGACGCAAAGTTACGTCGCACCCGATCCAATCAAGCTCGCAAATGCGGTTCCCTGTGACTGGAAGATCACGGACCTGAAGGTTGATGTGCGGCAGCATATCGAAGCCAAGCCGTATTGGGGGATGTTAGACAACCGGACGCCGTGGAAAGACAGCAGTGGAAACCAGATCAGAGGCGGTGGTTCGAGGGACTCGAATTTCGAATTCGCGTACAGCGAGCAGGACAAGACGATTACTTGCACTGTCAGGGTGATGCTGGTTCCGATGGATTTGTTTCCGGTTGATGTCACCGGAAATCGTGATCTCACAGTTTCGCCGCAAACCGTCCCATATGAGGCGACAACTCACTGGCGAATGATGCCTGGTTCCACGGTCAAGGGTGTGAAGATGGACTACCGCGATACGGTCGGGGACAAATATGACGTTGACGCTCTGAGAAATCGGATTGAGGCCGTGTTGAACCAGAGAACCTACAAGTTGATTCTGGACGGTTGCTCTAAAGGGGCTGCGTGTGGATGCCGGGTGAAAGTTAATTTCAGGGTCGATCTTCGCGTATCGGTCAGGGGAGCGCCCATTGCTGGGTTTAAACCGCATGTTACGAATCACCTGTATCCGACTGTTCTTCGGGCAGATACGTCGTCGTGGGGGGAGGGGCAAAAATGGCAGGACGATCGGGGAGAGGTACATGATTCTGGGCGCGCGAATGTCGAGGCGCACGAGTGTGGGCATTATTTCAATTTCCCCGACGAATATTACGATCGAGGCGGCTGGCTTCACGAGTCTTACATTAAGTGTGAGCAGATTGATTTTTCGCTGGTCGATGCAAAAGCGGGAACCATGATGTGGCAGGCGCGCTCGCCGACGAACCTGATGGGTTACGGTGCAAATTCGTCGTGGCAGATTGGTAAGGTAACGGCAACCATAAAGCCGTATTACCTGGAATATGTGCGGCGTCAATTCTCGCTGGCGACAAACAAGTTGTGGAGGGTCGGCTATGATTCGTAATTTCCGGCGTATTGCATTAAGCGTTCTTGCAGTCTCCCCGGTTGTTTGGGTGGGGTATGCAAATGGAGGAGGTGTGGGCATGGAAAATGATGCGATGCAATTCAGCTATATCACAAATGGCGGGGCGGATGGCAGCATTAATTCATATGGGAATAACGAAGTCGCAGTTTCCGGTGATGTATTGACGGTTCAGATTGGAGATTCCGTGGGAAGCAAGGATGGCATTGGAATCGGGGTCTATAAATTGAATCTGCAAGGTAAAAACCTTGAATCCGCCAGAAAATTGGCCGATTTGCTATGTTCGCCAAAAGACCCGGAGAGCGACGTGCCAATTTCCGATCTTTACGTCGCAAAATGTGGTGGAGCGATCAAGAGTAGCTACGTGAGAGATTTTAGTCGACCTATTGCAATCAGGATCGCTGACTTGGTGGACTTGCTAAGGGATGCGGGAGTTCAGGGTGGGCGAAAAGTTGTGAAACTGGATGCTTCGCTCACTGCTATTGCTCGCACGAAGGATGGATTCATGGTTTCTGTCAGATTCGACAACACTGGTGATTATCCTATCAAGTTCAAGACGCCTGATAAATGGAATGTCGAAACTGGCAGGAATATGGATATCTTGGGCGTAAACGGCTACCGAATTGGATCGCGTGATTCTAAATTCGGACTCGGGTTGGCGGGTAAGTTGCTTGAAAATTCGGGCGAATTTACTGATGGCGAGGTCAGTCTTGCGCCGCACAGTTCGGTAATTTTCAAGATAAAAACAACATCCGTCAGTAAATTCGTCGCGGGTAGCTACGATCTCAATGTTAGCGTGTTTATGAACATCGAGGTTTCGGGAATCCAGTCCAGTCTGGTGCGGGTCGATTTCCATTCGGACTACAAGAATCCGACCCGCGTCACCTTTGACCGCGATTATCCCTCGACGCCGCAGGAGCGCGAGCAGTGGGAAGCGTACCAGCGGACTCGCCTGTCACATTTTCCGATCAACCCCGGTGAGACGTTCGCTGAGGACGGCCTGTATCGCGCAGTGCGTCTGAATGCCGGCGGCAGCTACCGCAGCTTGCAAGTGATGCCATTCAAGGCCGGCGACATCGCCACGACCGACAGCGTGAAGATGCCGATGGAGTCCGGAGACGGCGTCCATCTCAACGGACCGGTGCAATGGGTATGGGAAGGCAGTGCCCCGACTCCCACGAAGCCATTCTCGTCCGCCTACGTCGAAGGCACGGAGCAGTTCAGCTTGCCCGGCGCGGCGTGTCCGCGTGGCGGCCGTTGGGTGGCGCGCGTTCGCGCGAATGCGGGCTACTCGACGCCGGAATACCGCTATGACCTGTCCCGCATCGTCACGATGCGGCGCGGCCAGCCGATGCCGTCGATTTCGAACGACGCCGGCAACGCTGAATGGGAATGGGTGGGGGGCTGAAATGCGAGAACGTGCGCTGATCTATCAGCATGACCGGACGACGGCGAACGGCGTCGTGCTTGACGGCCTCGATGACGTTGAACTCGACGATCGCAAGTTGAGCCATGTGGGCGCGAGGGTCCAATGTCCTGCGTGCAACACCATTGGCCGGATCGAGCCGGTCGGTGAGCGCTCGGACCATGAACTGAGCGACAAACAGCCCGCGCTCGAAGACGACCTTTGCCGGTGCGCGTGTCATCCGTCGCCGCGGCTGATTGCATCGCAGCGCCACTCGATGATCGAAGCGTGACGCGATATTCACGGAGACGCGATGAAATTTCGCTGGGATCAACGCGTGCCGCCCGAGTGGCAGCACCCCAAACCGCCACCCGTATGGGTCTACCTCGTCTTGTTCCTCGTGATCGCGGGCGTGTGCCTGGCCTATACGGTGATAACGTGGCCGGCGGGCAAACCAGTTGGCTCGCCGGAATTCACGCGCTCCGCGCTGGCGGTCCCGTTTACTTTTTGGCTCACGATCTGCGCCGCGCTTTATTCGTCGTTTTACGACGGCTTGGCGTTTGAGGCAGCGGTCAGGAATGCGGCGCGCTGGCATTTGCTGGTCCGATGGCAGCGACTCAGCCGCGCAGGCATGGCCGTGCTCGACAGTGTCATTCTCACGCCCGAAGCCGACCTGGCCGAACGCATGCTGAAACTGGAAGGCAGTCCACCGGAGAATCCGGGGAAGGTCATGTTGCTTGGAGGCCTCGACGCAACCCACGTCGCGTCACGCGTCAGCAGCCTGCTGGAAACCCTTCTGACGCCACTGGCGGCGCGGTTGGCTGAGGCGTCGCGCAGCAACTCATTCGAAATCGTGATGCAGTGCGACCGGCAGGAATGGTCGACGGACGTCAAGGCTGTGTGGGAGCGCCTGAAGTTGCCAGGGCGGCCCTGTGTTCGATGGATCGACAACGACCGCAACGTGAACTTTGCGGAGAACTGGTTCTCGGACAAAAGCGACTCGCCGTTTGCCTCTAGCCACTATGCAGTGGACGGAACTCCGAAGTATCGCCTCGTTGTCGCATGGCATTTGAATGATGACGCCCCCGGCATTGCGCCGGCGACATCGGAAGCCGCGGTTGCGCTTCTGCTCGGTTCGCGCGCGCTCGTACAGGAAAAACCTGAGCTAAAGCGGCAGGCTTGGCTACTTCGTCAGGTCGTCGGGGAAGCCGATCAGGTCGATAGGTCGCTGGCGTTGCTGCTCAACGCGGCGCAGGCGCCACGCGAGCGTATCCGTCACTTCTGGCATAGCCGGCTCAAGGGGCTCGCGCAACATGCGACGCTGGGCGCGGTCAGGGATGCCGATCTGAAGATTGAAGCGCATGCGCTAGATCCGGCGATTGGTCCGCAGGCTCCGGTCGCGCGCTGGGTCCTTCAGGCGCTGGCCGGCAAGATGGCGTTATATGGTCAGGGGGCGCAGCTTGTCGCACTGCCTCACGAGGACGGCGTCGCGCTCAATCTTGTCGTCAAGGAGCTGCCGAGCGTGGACGCGCCGTGGAAGACGGACTACGAGTACAACCTGTTCCCAGCCGTCGAACTCGTCGCGTGTGTGGCGATGTGGGTATTCGGGATGCTGCTGTCCCCCGACAAGGCGTGGGGCACGTTCGAAACGGTGTTCACCAGTGTCATGGTTGTCGTCGTGATCTTGTGTGGTGGCTGGCGCATCCTCGCACAGCGGCTCTATGCCGACGACGTGTGGCGCCAATACGGGTAAGCAGCGATGAAGGCATTTCGGCAATTCGGCATTCCCCGGTTCGTGGCGTTGTGGTGGCTCTCGCTGCTGGCGTGTGCCGTCTGGATGACTGCGAGTTAGGGGCATGCGTCGGCAGTACTGGGTACGGCAACCCCTTTGCAATACGCGTTGATCTTTCTGGGCTTCACGGTGGGGCTGATCGCAGACGAACTGTGCGATCGATGGCGATGGCATCTCGCATGCATCTTTCATATAGAGGATGTCGTCGACGGCGTGTGTGCTGACCGGGAACACGAGATTGCGCAGGCGGCGGTGTGGCGCTGGTATGAGCATCGAGGCAAGCCGTGGTGGATCAGTTCACATCGGGAACGGCCCCATGTGCGCACAGCGGATGCGTGGCAGCGCTTCGAGGCGTATGACCGTGCGATGATGCGGCAGATACGCGCGGGCCGAAACGGCGACGTATGACGTCGCATCGGCGTTCCTGATTCACTGGCGCCGGACTGAACGCTACCTGAACAGCCGCTCGCACAGGAAATCGACGAACACGCGCAGCTTCGGCGACAACTGCCGGCTCGACGGCCACACGATCGAGAACTGCCCGGGCGCGATCCGGTAGTCGTCGAGCACGGTGACGAGCGCGCCGTGTTCGAGCGCGTCGCGCGCGAGGAAGTCGGGCATGTAGCCGATGCCGAGCCCCGCGAGCACGGCGCCGCGCAGCGCTTCCATGTTGTTGCAGGTCATCGCGGTGCGCAGCGTGAGCGGCGTGCCGTCGTCGGCCGCGAGCGCCCAGTCCTGCAGCTTGCCGGTGGTCGGGAAGCAGTAGCGTACGCAGTCGTGCGCGTCGAGCTCGCGCGGCGTGCGCGGCGTGCCGGCCTGCGCGAGATACGCGGGCGTCGCGCACAGCACGAACGCGAACGGGCCGAGCCGCCGCGACATCAGGCTGGAATCGGACAGCGGGCCGCTGCGGATCACCGCGTCGAAGCCGCCTTCGACGACGTCGACCATCCGGTCGTTGAAATCGAGATCGAGCTCGACGTCCGGATAGCGCTGCCGGAATTCGGGCAGCACCGGCAGCAGGAAGCGGTAGCCGATCACCGGCAGGCTCACGCGCAGCTTGCCGCGCGGGCGCTGCGCGGACGCCGTCACCGTCGCCTCCGCGTCGCGGAAATCCTCGAGGATCCGCTGGCAGCGCTCGTAGAAATGCCGCCCCTCGTCGGTGAGCGTCACGCGCCGCGTCGTGCGGTTGAACAGGCGCACGCCGAGCGACTGCTCGAGTTTCGCGATCGTCTTGCCGACCGCCGACGCCGAAATGCCGAGCGCGCGGCCGGCCGCGACGAAGCTCAGCGCTTCGGCGGTGCGGACGAACGCAACGATGCCGGTGAGGTTTTCCATCGAATCGAACGGTGTGCGGGCGACGCACGCTAGCGGGGCAATTGCGGAATTTTAGTCCGTTATATGCGGAGCTTTGCGTGGTTTTTCGCGGATTGAATCCGATTTATCTTTTGTCGCTCTGATGACGCATCCGCGCCGGCTTTTTCGAGGAGCGATGATGGATCACCCTGTTTCAGCCGTTTCGGCCCACGCGGCGCGCCGGCGCGCATGGGTGCTGGCCGCCGTCTGCATGGCCGCCGTCGCGCTGCCGCTGTCGTTTTCGGGCGGCGCGGTCGCGACGCCGGCGATCGGCCGCGACCTGCACGGCAGCCCCGTCGCGATGAACTGGATCACCAACGCGTTCATGCTCGCATTCGGCAGTTTCCTGATGGCGTCGGGCGCGCTGGCCGACCAGTTCGGCCGCAAGCGCCTGTTCGCGATCGGCGTCGGCGGCTTCACGTTGATGTCGCTCGCGCTCGCGTTCGCGCCGTCGATCCTCGCGGTCGATTTGCTGCGCGCCGCGCAAGGGCTCGCGGCGGCCGCGGCGCTGGCCGGCGGCACGGCCGCGCTCGCGCAGGAATTCGACGGCGCGGCGCGCACGCGTGCGTTCAGCCTGCTCGGCACGACGTTCGGGATCGGGCTCGCGTTCGGGCCGGTGCTCGCCGGCGGGCTGATCGGGCACTACGGCTGGCGCGCGATCTTCGTGACGGGCGCGGTGGCCGGCGTGCTGTCGCTCGCGTTCGGACTGCCGCGCATGCACGAGTCGCGCGATCCGCACGCGACGGGGCTCGACTGGCCCGGCACGATCGCGTTCACGGCGGCGCTGACGCTGTTCACGTTCGGCGTGATCGAGGCGCCCGCGCGCGGCGGGTCGAGCCCGCTCGTGATCGCGCTGCTGGCCGGCGCGGCGCTCGGCGCGTGCGCGTTCGTGACGATCGAGACGCGCGTCGCGCGGCCGATGCTCGACCTGTCGCTGTTTCGCATCGCGCGCTTCGTCGGCGTGCAGGTGCTGCCGGTGTCGACCTGCTGCTGCTACATCGTGCTGCTCGTCGTGCTGCCGCTGCGCTTCATCGGCATCGACGGCTTCAGCGAGATCGACGCCGGCTGGCTGATGCTCGCGATCTCCGCGCCGATGCTGGTCGTGCCGCTCGTCGCGGCGACGCTCACGCGCTGGCTGTCGGCCGGCGTGATTTCCGGGCTCGGGCTGCTGGTCGCGGCGGGCGGGCTCGTGTGGCTCGGCATCGCGCTGCGCGGCGGCGCGGGGCCGGCGGCGATCGCGCCGATGCTCGCGATCGGCATCGGCGCCGGCATGCCGTGGGGGCTGATGGACGGGCTGTCGGTGAGCGTCGTGCCGAAGGAGCGCGCGGGGATGGCGACGGGCATTTTCAGCACGACGCGCGTGGCCGGCGAGGGGATCGCGCTGGCGATCGTCGGCGCGGTGCTGGCCGCGCTCGCGCAAGCGGGGCTTGCGCAGGCGGCAGGGGCCGCCGGCACGCCGGACGCGACGCTGCGGGCCGCCGCGCGGCTCGCGACCGGCGATCTCGCGGGCGCGGCTGTCGCGTTGCCGGGCGTCGGTCGTGCGGCGTTGATCGCGAGCTACGCGCACGCATTCGACCGGCTGTTGATCGCGCTGGCCGTCGTCACGGTGCTGTGCGCGGTGGTGGTGTTCGGGTTTCTCGGCGGACGGCCGGCTGTCGACGAAGCGGGCGATGAAGTAGACGGCCCCGCGCAGGCCGACGCCGCCGTGCCCGCATCGTCCGCTCGTTAAAGCCTCACCCGCCGCGCGTCACGCCAGCACGAGCGGCGGCAGCCCTGCCTCTGCGCGAGCTTGCGCGCATTCCACATCGATCACGAGATAGCGCAACGCATCCGGCCACAGATGCGCGCGCGCTTGCGCATCCTCGTCGAGCGTCGCGCGGCCCTGCACGAGCCAGGTCGTCTGACGCACGAAATCGACGAACAGCAGCGCGATGGCCGGATTCACGAGCAGGTTGCCGATCGTGTTGAGCAGGTTGTTGCCCGCGAAGTCGGGCAGCACCAGCGTGCGGCGGTCCGGGATATCGACGAGCGGCGCGAACGAGCCGTCGGCGCGCGGCTGGCGGCCGCGGTACGAACAGTCGGCGTTGCCGGCCGCATCGGCGGTCGCGACGATCAGGAAAGCCTGCTCGCGGATGAATGCGATGGCGTCGTCGGTCAGCGGGCCGCGATCGTTCATGGTGTCGGTCGGCGTGTGCGCCGTGGCGTGTGAATCCGCGACAAGCACGCAAGCGACATGCCACGCGGCGCGGCGCGCGCTGGCGGGCAGCGCGCCGCCGCGCACTGTGGAAATTCCGAACACCGGCCCCATCGTTGCGCAATCGCGGTGTTCAGAATCGGTACACCGGCCGTGTTGCGGACGTGAACACCGCACGGTGCGAACCCGCGCCGGCCGCGATCGACGTGCGCCCGCTCCCGCCCGTTCCGTTTGGCACGCATGTTGCATGAACGGGATCAGCGCATTCCAACCGGCGCTCTACTCACACAAGCACGATGAACAGGAGACATGTATGAACCCGTTTGACCTGAAACAACTGGGCCTCGACGTCGAATACCCGTACCGTCAGCAATACGACAACTACATCGGCGGCAAGTGGGTTCCGCCGGTGAAGGGCGAGTATTTCGAGAACGTGTCGCCGATCAACGGCCAGCCGTTCTGCCGCATCCCGCGCTCCGGCGCCGACGATATCGAACTGGCGCTCGACGCCGCGCATGCCGCGCGCCGCAAGTGGGGCAAGACGTCCGTGGCCGAGCGCTCGAACCTGCTGCTCGCCGCCGCCGACCGGATGGAAAAGAACCTGAAGCTGCTGGCCGTGGCCGAGACGATCGACAACGGCAAGCCGCTGCGCGAGACGATGGCGGCCGACCTGCCGCTCGCGGTCGACCACTTCCGCTACTTCGCGGGCTGCATCCGCGCACAGGAAGGCGGCATCTCCGAGATCGACGACAACACCGTCGCGTACCACTTCCACGAGCCGCTCGGCGTGGTCGGCCAGATCATCCCGTGGAACTTCCCGCTGCTGATGGCCGCGTGGAAGCTCGCGCCGGCGCTCGCGGCCGGCTGCTGCGTGGTGATGAAGCCGGCCGAGCAGACGCCCGCGTCGGTGCTCGTGCTGATGGAGCTGATCGGCGACCTGTTCCCGGCCGGCACGATCAACATCGTGAACGGCTTCGGCAAGGAAGCGGGCGAAGCGCTCGCGACCAGCAAGCGGATCGCGAAGATCGCGTTCACGGGCTCGACGCCGGTCGGCAAGCACGTGCTGCGCGCCGCGGCCGAAAGCCTGATCCCGTCGACGGTCGAACTGGGCGGCAAGAGCCCGAACATCTTCTTCGCCGACGTGCTCGACCAGGACGACGCGTACCTCGACAAGGCGCTCGAAGGGCTCGCGATGTTCGCGCTGAACCAGGGCGAAGTGTGCACGTGCCCGTCGCGGATCCTGATCCAGGAATCGATCTACGACCGCTTCATCGAGAAGGCCGTCGCGCGCGTCGAGCGCATCAAGTCCGGCCACCCGCTCGACCTGCAGACGATGATCGGCGCGCAGGCGTCGCAGCAGCAGCTCGACAAGATCCTGTCGTACATCGACATCGGCCGCGGCGAAGGCGCGCAATGCCTGACGGGCGGCGAGCGTACGGCGCCGGCCGCCGACCTCGGCACGGGCTACTACGTGAAGCCGACGATGCTGCTCGGCAACAACAAGATGCGCGTGTTCCAGGAAGAGATCTTCGGGCCGGTCGCGTCGGTGATGACGTTCAAGGACGAGCAGGAAGCGATCGAACTCGCGAACGACACGTTCTACGGGCTCGGCGCGGGCGTGTGGACGCGCAGCGGCACGCGCGCGTATCGGATGGGCCGCGAGATCGAGGCCGGCCGCGTGTGGACCAACTGCTACCACCTGTACCCCGCGCACGCGGCGTTCGGCGGCTACAAGCAGTCGGGCATCGGCCGCGAGACGCACAAGATGGCGCTGTCGAACTATCAGCAGACGAAGTGCCTGCTGGTCAGCTACCAGGCCGAGGCGCTCGGGTTCTTCTGATCGCCGAAGCCGCCGCGACGTGCCGGGGTCGGTTGGGCCCGGCACGTCGCGCGGTTCGATTTTCCTGTTCGACGGTCGGCCCCGGTTGCGTTTTGTTGCGCAGCCGGCGCCGGCAACGATTCCGGTCGTCGCGGGCTCGCGGCGGCCCGCTGCGCCCACGCGTGCGACGACAACCAGCATGGCAGACCTGCCCCGATCCTTTCCACGTCACCCGGTATTCCATCCGGGCGAACTCGACGCGCAACACCGCTTCGGCGTCGCCGACGAAGCCGAGCGGATGAGCGACGTCGTGACCACGCGGCTAAGCGTCGGCGTGCGGCAGTTCGTCGAATCGCAGCCGTTCATGTTCGTCGGCATGGCCTCCGGCGTCGGCGCATCGATGACCTGCGACATCGTGCAGAGCCGGCGCGACGCGAACGGCGACCTGCTGCCGGTGGTGCGCGTGATCGATACCAAGACGCTGCGGTTCGCGTTGCCGGCCGCGCCTGACGGCGATGGCGGCCGGATCGACGCGGCCGCCTGCGACGGCCGGGGCGTCGGATTGCTGTTCGTCGATGTCGTGCGCGGCCTGCGCTACCGGATCAACGGTCGCGCCACGCTGCGCGCCGATTTGCCGGAAGCGGACGCGGCGCCGTGGGCGGCGGACAGCGCGATCGTCGAACTGGCGATCGCGCAGGCATACGGCAATTGCGGCACACGGGTCGTGCGGCTGAAGCCGGCCCGGTAGCCGGTGGCCGGGCGCGGGCGGCGGCGCGCATGCGCGGTCGCCGCGCGGATCGCACCGGCGGCGTGCGCGGCATGCCGCCTTCGGGTGCGCCCGCATGGCGAGCATCGGCCGGACAGCGTGGAATGGCGGCTTGCTCGCCGGGCCGTGCGGTTCGGCACGGGACTTGCGTGATACGCAGGGTTCCGCGCAGGTGAGGGAGGACACGATGGACCAACACGTGGCGTATACGGAAGAACCGACCGCCGAGGACACGCGGCGCAGCGCGCAGGGCGACGACGCGTTCGCCGGGCAGGCCGTCGTCAGCGTCGCGCACGATGCGGACGAGCAGGCGCGCAACCTGATCGGCTGGCGGCAAACCTACGACCAGCTCGCGGCCGGCCGCTTCGTCGGCACGCTGACCGAGCTGCCGCTCGACACGATGAAGCTGTTTCGCGAATCGACCAGCCACCTGCTGCGCCAGGCGTGCGAAGTGCGCGGCGACGCGTACTGGTTCGGCATCCCGCTCGTGTGCGACGGCTCGGCGCGCGTCGATGCATGCCGCATCGGCCCCGGCGCGCTCGCGTTCCGGCCCGGCAACGTCGAATTCGAACTCGTGACGCCCGCGCAGTTCTCGATCTACGGCGTCGTCGTGCGCGGCGACGTGCTGCGTCGCTACGCGGAGGAAGTCGAGCACCGCGCGCTCGACGAGCGGCTGTTCACGCAGCGCGTGATGCAGGTCGGCGACGCGCGGCTCGCGCGGCTGTGCGCGCTGCTCGGGCGCCGGCTCGACGGCGCGGTGGCGATGGCCGGCCCGCTGCCCGATGCGCAGCGCGACGACCTGCAGGCCGAAGTGCTGGCCGCGCTGTTCGATGCGTGCGCGCAACCGGCCGACGACGGCAGCGGCGCCGCGCCGTCGACGCGCCGCTGGATCGTCGACCAGGCGCGCGACTACGTGCTCGCGCACCGCACGCGTCCGGTCGGCGTGCCCGAGCTGTGCGAGCAGTTGCACGTGAGTCGGCGCACGCTGCAGTACTGCTTCCAGGACGTGCTGGGAATGGCGCCCGCGACCTACCTGCGCACGCTGCGGCTGAACGGCGCGCGGCGCGACCTGTGCGGGCGCGCGGCCGGCTCGGTGCAGGACGTCGCGGAGGCGTGGGGCTTCTGGCATCTGAGCCAGTTCGCGACCGATTACCGGCGTCTGTTCGGCAAGCGGCCGTCGGAGACGCTGCGCGATCGCGCGTGAACGTGCCGGTATGGTGAGCCGGGCGGCCGGCGGCGCGCTCACGGCGGTGCTGGCGCCGGGCGCGCGCTGCGGCCGGTTCGACCCTTCCGCTCGGCGCCGCGCCGGCTTCGTTCAGATGGCCGACGCTGCCCCGTCGCGCGGGGCGGGCCACGCCAGCGCGTCCCAGTCGATCGCGCGGTACGCGGCTTCGACCGACGCCAGATCGTCCGGCCGCTCGCTGCGATGCAGCCCGTGCAATTCGGCCGGTACGTCGAGCATGACCGGTACGCAATACGGATAGTCGCGCACGCGCAGCACCGGCCCGATCGTCGTGAAGCACGCGATCGTCGGCACGTCGAAACCGTCGGCGAGATGCACGGCCGCCGTGTCCGGCGCGAACAGCAGGCTTGCGCCCTTGACCCACGCGATGAAGCGCGCGGTGTCGGTCGCGTCGCGGCTCACATCCACGTAAGCGGGATGCGCGATCGGGCCGAATCCCACCACCGGCAGCCCGTAACGCTGCGCGAGCCGTTCCACGAACGCGACGCGCAGCGCGGGCGGCACGCTGCGCACCGCGGTGCTCGCATTCGGGCAGAACAGCACGTACGGCCGCAGCCATTCGGCCGGCAGCGCGGGCAGCGATAGCCGCGCGAGCCAGCGGTTGCGCTTTGCGGCAGCCGGCACGGCAGCCGGATCGACGCCGAGCGCGTCGAGGAAGAAATCGATCATCGGCAGCCGCGCGAACGCGGGCCAATACAGGTGATTGCCGACATCGATGCAGTGCGCGTCGGCGGGCAGCGCTTCGGCCGGGCACGGCAATGCGCGCGACGGCGCGACGACGTCGGCCGCGAGCGCATACAGCGCATCGACGTAGCGCGGCGCGCGCGCCGGCCGGTACAGCGTGAAGCGCAGGCCCGCATGGGCCGCACGCAGCGCGGCGACGGCCGTCAGCCCGATCACCGAATCGCCGAGCGCGACACCCATCCCGTTGATCACGTGCACGTGCCGCGTAGCGCCGTAATCGAGCCGGAACGGCCGGTGCGCGGCGTGCAGCAGGCCGAGCGCCGGCGCGGCCGCCACGTAGCCTTCGGCGCGCACGTCGCCGTATTCGAGGTCGTACGGCGCGACGAGCGTGCGGTCGGGCGCGAGCAGCGTGCCGGGGCAGGCCAGCGCGTCGTCGTGCGACAGCGCGGCGACGGGCGGCGCGGCGTGCATGTTCACCGTTGTCATGCGCCGCGCGCGCGGCGGCCCTGCTCCCGGATCTGCTCGAGCGTCGCGGCCGGCGTGCTGGCGTCCTGCGGGATGCGGATCTCGATCACCGCGGGCAGCCCGCAGGTCAGCGCGCGTTCGAGCGCGGGCGCGAAATCGGCGGTGCGCTCGACCGTCTCGCCGTGCGCGCCGAACGCACGCGCATAGGCGGCGAAATCCGGATTCGTGAGCCCCGTGCCGTGCACGCGACCCGGGTAGTTGCGCTCCTGATGCATGCGGATCGTGCCGAAATGGCCGTTGTTGACGACGATCGCGACGATGTTCAGCCCGTACTGCATCGCGGTCGCGAGCTCGTTGCCGGCCATCATGAAGCAGCCGTCGCCGGCGAGCGCGACGACGGCGCGCTGCGGATACAGCGACTTCGCGGCGAGCGCGGCCGGCAGCCCGTAGCCCATCGCGCCGCTCGTCGGCGCGAGCTGCGAACGGAAGTGCCGGTACGCGAAGTGGCGATGCAGCCAGATCGCATAGTTGCCTGCGCCGTTGGTCAGGATTGCGTCGTGCGGCAGGCGTTCGCGCAACTGCACCATCACGTCGCCGAGCTGCACGTCGCCGGGCATCGGCAGCGGCGCATGCCATTCGCGGTACGCGCGGTGCGCATCGGCGGCCGCGCCGGCCCAGGCAGGCCGCTCGGGCGGTTCGAGCGCGGCCAGCGGCGCGGCGATCTCGGGCATGCCCGACACGATCGGCAGGTCGGCGGCGTATACGCGGCCGAGCTCGTCCGCGCCCTGATGCACGTGGATCAGCGTCTGGCGCGTTTTCGGGATGTCGAGCAGCGTGTAGCCGCCGGTCGTCGCTTCGCCGAGGCGCGGCCCGATCACGAGCAGCAGGTCGGCGTCGCGGATGCGTTTCGCGAGCGCGGGGTTGATCCCGAGCCCGACGTCGCCCGCGTAGTTCGGGTGCGCGTTGTCGATCGTGTCCTGGAAGCGGAACGCGCACGCGACCGGCAATTGCCAGCGTTCGGCGAAGGTGCGCAGGTTCGCGCACGCGTCGGGCGTCCAGCCGCTGCCGCCGACGATCGCGAATGGCCGTTCCGCGCGCGCGAGCCGCTCGCGCAACTCGTCGAGCTGCGCGACCGACGGCGCGGCCGCGACGCGTTTCGCGGCCGGCACGACGGGCTGCGGCGCGCACGCGTCGGACAGCACGTCCTCCGGCAGCGCGAGCACGACCGGGCCGGGCCGGCCGGACGTCGCGACGTGGAACGCATGGCTCAGGTATTCGGGGATGCGGCGCGGATCGTCGATCTGCGCGACCCATTTGGCCATCTGGCCGAACATCCGGCGGTAGTCGATTTCCTGGAACGCTTCGCGGTCGAGGTGTTCGCGTGCGCACTGGCCGACGAACAGGATCATCGGCGTCGAATCCTGGAATGCGGTGTGCACGCCGATCGACGCATGGGTCGCGCCGGGCCCGCGCGTGACGAACGCGATGCCGGGCCGGCCGGTCAGCTTGCCGACCGCTTCGGCCATGTTCGCGGCGGCCGCCTCGTGGCGGCAGACGACCGTCTGGATGCGGGCGGTGTCGTCCGCGAGCGCATCGAGCACGGCGAGGAAGCTCTCGCCCGGCACGCAGAACACGCGTTCGACGTGATTGGCGAGCAACGCATCGACGAGCAGTCGTGCACCGGTGGTGGCGCGCGACTCGAGGTCCTTGGAATGCGACATGGGCTGCCGTCTCCCTGGGTAGCGGGACGTACAGCTTACGCCGGTTGGCTGCGGGCCGGTACGACGGCCGCTGAAAAGTGTCGGAACGCGGGGCTGGTCGGGGGTTGCGTGCGGGCTTCGGTTGGCCATCCGGCCCTTGACCCACGTGCTCGAGAAGTTCGCGAAATTCGGGCCGAATTTCATGGCCGAAGGGCATGGCAACCAGGAGCAGGCCGAACGCAAGGATGGGTGATTGTGCACCCGACGGTCATGCGAGACGCGGAGCGTCCTCCATGACCGCCGGGTCGGACATCAGCACTCGACGATATTCACCGCCAGCCCGCCGCGCGACGTTTCCTTGTACTTGGTCTTCATGTCGGCGCCCGTCTCGCGCATCGTCTTGATCACGGAGTCGAGCGACACGTAGTGCGAGCCGTCGCCGCGCAGCGCCATGCGCGCCGCGTTGACGGCCTTTACCGACGCCATCGCGTTGCGCTCGATGCACGGGATCTGCACCATCCCGCCGACCGGGTCGCAGGTCAGGCCGAGGTTGTGTTCCATCCCGATCTCGGCCGCGTTCTCGACCTGCTGCGGCGTGCCGCCGAGCACGGCCGCGAGCGCGCCGGCCGCCATCGAGCAGGCCACCCCGACTTCACCCTGGCAGCCCACTTCCGCGCCCGAAATCGATGCGTTGAGCTTGTAGAGGATGCCGATCGCGGCGGCCGTCAGCAGGAAGTCGATTACGCCCTGTTCGTTCGCGCCGGGCGTGAAGCGCGTGTAGTAGTGCAGCACGGCGGGGATGATGCCGGCCGCGCCGTTGGTCGGCGCGGTGACGACGCGGCCGCCGGCCGCGTTTTCCTCGTTGACCGCGATCGCGTACAGGTTGATCCAGTCGATCATCGACAGCGGGTCCTGGAGCGCGCGCTCCGGGCTGCCCGTCAGCGTGCGGTACAGCTGCGGCGCGCGGCGCTTGACCTGGAACGGGCCGGGCAGGTTGCCGTCGGCGTCGGGATTGCCGATCCCGCAGCCGCGCGACACGCACGACTGCATCACGGCCCAGATCTTCAGCAGCCCGTCGCGCGTTTCTTCGTCGGTGTGCCACGCGCGCTCGTTTTCCCACATCAGTTGCGCGATCGACTTGCCGGTCGACGCGGTCAGCGCGAGCAGCTCCGCGCCGGTGCGGAACGGGTGCGTCATCTGCTCGGCCGCGCTCAGCACCTTGGTGTTCGGTGCGCCGGCCGTCACGACGAAGCCGCCGCCGACCGACAGATAGGTACGCTCGACCAGCACCGCGCCGTTCGCGTCGCTCGCGCGCAGCTTCATCCCGTTCGGATGTTCGGGCAGCGCCTGGCGGTAGAACGCGATGTTCTCCTTCAGCACGAACGGCACCGGGTGCGTGCCGAGCAGCGCGAGTTGCTTCGTCTTGCGGACGTCTTCGAGCCGCGCGTCGATCGTGTCGGGATCGACGGTGTCGGGCGCGTCGCCGAGCAGGCCGAGCATCACGCCGCGGTCGGTGCCGTGGCCCTTGCCGGTGGCGCCCAGCGAGCCGTACAGCTCGACCTTCACATGGGCCGTCGCGGCGAGCAGCCCGTCACGCTCGAGGCCCTGGACGAACATCAGCGCCGCGCGCATCGGTCCGACCGTGTGCGAACTGGACGGGCCGATGCCGATCTTGAAGAGGTCAAACACGCTGACTGCCATTTCGATACCTGCCTTGCTGTAAGAATGGTGCTAGCGCGCCTGCAATGGCAGGCACGCGGCGAGCCATGCGGGCGGCGTTGGGGAAAGCTGCTGCGCGACGCGGGCATAGCGCCCGTCGAGCCGCGCGGCCAGATGAAAGAGTTCGGTGGCGTTTTTCGGGTCCCACTGCCCCGTGTAACCCGGCAAGCCGGCCTCGCGGCGCTTCGCGTCGAACGGCACCGGCGAATTCACGAATTCCTCGTGGGTTTTCTCGCCGAGCGCGTACGGCACGAGCCAGTCGAGCGCGGCCGCGAGCGTCGCGCCGTTCGCGCCGCGCTCGCGCAGCCAGTTGCGGTTGAAGCGGCGCGCGGCGAGCGCGGCCGTCACCAGCGGCTGCAGATCGTAGACCGCGTAATGCAGCGCATCGCGTTCCTCGAAATCCCAGGTCTTGCCGTCCGGGCCGATGTTGTCGGCGAGATGCTCGACGAACAGCCGCTGCGCGGCGTTCATCATCTTGCGGTCGCCGAGCGTGAACGCGGACAGCGCGATCAGCTTGATCCGGTGGCTCTGCCAGTTGTTGCGCCAGGTGCCGGTGAGCGGGCGCTTCTGCGCGTCGACCTGCGCGACGTAGCCGGCGCCGAGCTTCGCGATGAACGCGGCGGTCGCGTTGCGCGTCTTCACCGGCAGCGCGCTCGCGGTCATGTCGTACGCGACGATCAGGCTGTCGAAGCGCGTCTCGTCGATCGGGTTGAAGCTCGGCTGGTAGGTCGAAACCCACGCGGACAGGAAGCGGTCGACGAGCTGCAGGTAGCGCGGCGCGTTCGTCACGCGCCACGCGAGCGCCGCATCGCGCATCAGGTCCATGTCCTTGAGCGCGGCTTCGCTCTGGTCGTAGATGCCTTCATGCGGCAGCGTGCCCTCGGTGTGCACGCGCGCCATGGCCTTCGGCTGCTCGCCGATGCGCGCGTCGACGCTGCGAATCAGCGCCTGCACGCCCGGCTCGGCGTGCGTCGTCTCGCTCGACTGCAGCGCCGGCGCCGCGCAGAAATTCATCGCGGCGAGCGCATTGCCGGACACGCCGAGGCCGGCGGCGGCGAGCGACAGCGATGCGACGAGCATCGGCACGTAGCGGCCTGCGCGCGGGCGCGGCCGCCGCGCCGTTGCACCCTGGCCCGGAAACATCGGACGCACCATGCGGAACTCCTTCATTGGCTGGATCGCGTGTGATGTTAGCCGGATTGGCGGGTGAGCGTGAAACGGTTGGCCGGGCGGCGAACGTAAAACCGCACGCAACCGGTGGCTGCGTGCGGTGGGGGCACGGTCGGACGCTCCGGCGCGAGACGGGCGTTATGCGTAATCCGACATCGGCACGCACGAGCAGAACAGGTTGCGGTCGCCGTACGCGTTGTCCGCGCGGCCGACCGGCGGCCAGTACTTGTTCGTGCCGAGCGACGCGACCGGGTACGCGGCCTGCTCGCGCGAGTACGCGTGCGGCCATTCGTTCGCGGTGACGACGGCCGCCGTGTGCGGCGCGTGGCGCAGCGGGTTGTCCTCGCGATCGGCGCGGCCTTCCTCGACCGCGCGGATTTCCTCGCGGATCGCGATCATCGCGGCGATGAAGCGGTCGAGTTCTTCCTGCGATTCCGATTCGGTCGGCTCGACCATCAGCGTGCCCGGCACCGGGAAACTCATCGTCGGCGCGTGGAAGCCGTAGTCCATCAGGCGCTTCGCGACGTCGTCGACGCTGATGCCGCTCGTTTCCTTGATCGGACGCAGGTCGAGAATGCACTCGTGCGCGACCAGCCCGCCCGGGCCCGAATACAGCACCGGATAGTGCGGCGCGAGGCGCTTCGCGATGTAGTTCGCGTTGAGGATCGCGGTTTCGGTCGCGGCGGTCAGGTTCTTCGCGCCCATCATCGCGATGTACATCCACGAGATCGGCAGGATCGACGCCGAGCCGTACGGCGCGGCCGACACCGCGCCGATGCCGTCTTCCGCGCGGGCGTAGCCGGTCGAGCGCTGGTTCGGCAGGAACTGCGCGAGGTGCGCGCCGACCGCGACCGGGCCGACGCCCGGGCCGCCGCCGCCGTGCGGGATGCAGAAGGTCTTGTGCAGGTTCAGGTGCGACACGTCGCCGCCGAACTGGCCGGGCGCGGTCAGGCCGACCATCGCGTTCATGTTCGCGCCGTCGACGTACACCTGGCCGCCGTGCGCGTGGACGATCTCGCAGATCTCGCGGACGTTCTGCTCGAACACGCCGTGCGTCGACGGATACGTGATCATGATCGCCGCGAGGTTCGCCGAATGCTGCTCGGCCTTCGCCTTCAGGTCGGCGATGTCGACGTTGCCCTGCGCGTCGCACGCGACGACCACGACCTTCATGCCGGCCATGTGCGCGGACGCCGGGTTCGTGCCGTGCGCGGATGCCGGGATCAGGCACACGTCGCGATGGCCTTCGCCGCGCGATGCGTGGTACGCGTGGATGATCAACAGGCCCGCGTACTCGCCCTGCGAGCCCGCGTTCGGCTGCAGCGACACGGCCGCGTAGCCGGTGGCCGCGACGAGCATCTGTTCGAGCTGGTCGATCATCTCGCGGTAGCCGACGGTCTGCTCGGCCGGTGCGAACGGATGGATGCCGCCGAACTCGGGCCACGTGACCGGCAGCATTTCCGACGTCGCGTTCAGCTTCATCGTGCACGAGCCGAGCGGGATCATCGAGCGGTCGAGCGCGAGATCCTTGTCCGACAGGCTGCGCAGGTAGCGCAGCATTTCGGTTTCGGAATGGTGGCGGTTGAACACGGGGTGCGTCAGGTACGCGCTCGTGCGCTCGAGGCCGGCCGGCAGCGCGGCGACGCCGGCGAGGCCCGCGTCCAGCGCATCGACGGCCGGCGCGGTGCCGCCCGCGGCCTGCGCGAACACGTCGAGGAGATCGGCGAGGTCGTCGCGCGTCGTCGTTTCGTCGACCGATACGCCGACTTGCGTGTCGCTCACGCGGCGCAGGTTGATGCGCTTCGCGTTCGCGAATGCGTGAATCTGCGCGGTGCGCGCGCCGGTGTCGATCGTCACTGTGTCGAAGAACGTGTCGTTGACGGTCGCGAAGCCGAGCTGCTTCACGCCGGCGGCGAACAGCGCCGCGATGCGGTTCACGCGCAGCGCGATCGTCTTCAGGCCGTGCGGGCCGTGGTAGACCGCGTACATGCTGGCCATGATCGCGAGCAGCGCCTGCGCGGTACACACGTTCGACGTCGCCTTCTCGCGGCGGATGTGCTGTTCGCGCGTCTGCAGCGCGAGGCGCAGCGCGGGCTTGCCCTGCGCGTCGACCGTCACGCCGACGAGGCGGCCCGGCATCTGGCGCTTGAATTCGTCGCGCACGGCCATGTAGGCGGCGTGCGGACCGCCGAAGCCCATCGGCACGCCGAAGCGCTGCGTGTTGCCGATCGCGACGTCGGCGCCCCATTCGCCGGGCGGCGTCAGCACGGTCAGCGCGAGCAGGTCGGCCGCGACGACCACGTGGCCGCCGGCCGCGTGGATCGCTTCGGTGAGCGCGCGGTAGTCGCGCACGTCGCCGTTCACGCCCGGGTACTGCAGCAGCACGCCGAATGCGTTCGCTTGAGCTGCTTCGGCGGCCGGGCCCGTCTTCACGTCGATGCCGATCGGCAGCGCGCGCGTGCGGATCACTTCGAGGGTTTGCGGCAGCACGTCGTCGGCGACGTAGAACACGTTCGACTTCGGCTTGCCGGTGCGCTGCAGCAGCGTCATCGCTTCGGCCGCGGCGGTGGCTTCGTCGAGCAGCGATGCGTTCGAGATCGCGAGACCCGTCAGGTCGGCGACCATCTGCTGGAAGTTCAGGAGCGCCTCGAGGCGGCCCTGGGAAATTTCGGGCTGGTACGGCGTGTAGGCCGTGTACCACGCCGGGTTTTCGAGCACGTTGCGCAGGATCACGGCCGGCGTGTGCGTGTCGTGGTAGCCCTGGCCGATATACGAGCGGAACACCTGGTTCTTGTCCGCGAGCGCACGCAGCGCGGCGAGCGCTTCGGCCTCGCTCTTCGGCTGCGCGAACGGGCCGAGCGGCAGCGTTTCGGCGCGGCGGATCGAGGCCGGGATCACGGCGTCGATCAGCGCGGCGCGCGACGCGAAGCCGAGCGTGTCGAGCATGGCCTGCTGGCTGGCGGCGTCGGGGCCGATGTGGCGTTCGGCGAACGCGTCGTGCGTTTCGAGCGCGGCGAGCGAGAGGGGCGTGCGGTTCATCAGGCGGTCCGGGTGTTCGAGCTTCATGGCGTGACTCTGGTCCCGCGCGGGCCGGCTGCCCGGCCGCACGCGGTTCGGGTAAGGAAAATTAGTCGATCAGCTTGCTGTACGCGTCGGCGTCGATCAGCTTGTCGGTCGATGCGCCGTCCGCGAGCTTGATCTTGAACAGCCACACGCCGTATGCGTCGCCGTTCACTTCTTCCGGCGCATCGGTGGCGGCTTCGTTGATGGCGACGACCTCGCCGGACACCGGCGAGTAGATGTCGGATGCCGCCTTCACCGATTCGACGACGCCGACGGCGTCGCCCGCGCTCACCGACTTGCCGACTTCGGGCAGCTCGAGGAAGACGATGTCGCCGAGCGTGCTCTGCGCGTGATCGGTGATGCCGACCGTCAGCGTGCCGTCTGCCTCGGTGCGGATCCACTCGTGTTCATCGGTGTACTTCAGATCGGCCGGGACGTTGCTCATCGGATGCTCCTGGATAAAAGGGTGTGTTCGTTTTGCTGGCGCGCCGCCATGGTGCGCCGGATGGGGTTGCGCCGGGCGCCATCTCCCGGCTGGCCGGGAGGCAGCGCCGGCCGCCTCCCGGTCGTTACGCAGCGAGGACCTTGCCGTTGCGCACGAACGGCAGTTTTACCACGCGAGCGGGAAGATTCTTGTCTCGAATTTGCACCTGGACGATGTCGCCGATCTGGACGGCCGCCGGCACGCGCGCGAACGCGATCGATTCCTGCATCGACGGCGAGAACGTGCCGCTCGTGATCTCGCCTTCGCCGTGCGGCGTGACGACCTTCTGGTGCGCGCGCAGCACGCCGCCCGCCTTGCCGTTTTCCTTCTGCAGGATCAGGCCGACGAACGCGGCGCGCGTGCCGTTGGCTTCCAGGGCGGCGCGGCCGACGAAGTCGCGCGGCGCGGTGAGGTCGACCGTCCACGCGAGGCCCGCGTCGAGCGGGGAGACGGTGTCGTCCATGTCCTGGCCGTACAGGTTCATGCCGGCCTCGAGGCGCAGCGTGTCGCGCGCGCCGAGCCCGCACGGACGCACGCCGTTTTGCTGCAGCGCATCCCACAGCGCGACGACGTGCACAGCCGGGACGATCACTTCGAAGCCGTCTTCGCCGGTGTAGCCGGTGCGCGCGACGGTGAGATCGCCGAACGGCGTGCCGGCGACCTGCGCGGCGTTGAACGGCTTGAGCTCGCTGGTGGCGGCGCGCGCGGCGGGCACTGTCGCCCAGACCTTTTCGCGGGCGTTCGGACCCTGCACGGCGACGATCGCGAGATCGCGGCGCGGCGCGATCGTCAGGCCGTAGCCGCCTCGCTCGTTCAGCTGGTTGAACCACGCGATGTCTTTCTCGGCGGTGCCGGCGTTGACGACCACGCGGAAGAATTCTTCGGTGAAGTAGTAGACGATCAGGTCGTCGATGACGCCGCCCTGCGGGTTGAGCAGGCACGAGTAGAGCGCCTTGCCGGGCGTCTTGAGCTTGCCGACGTGGTTCGCGATCGCATGCTCGAAGAATGCGCGCACGCGGCTGCCGGTGAAATCGACGACACACATGTGCGACACGTCGAACATGCCGGCGTCGGTGCGCACGGCCGCGTGTTCTTCGATCTGCGAGCCGTAGTTGACGGGCATGTCCCAGCCGCCGAAGTCGACCATGCGGGCATTGAGCGCGCGGTGCGCGGCGTTGAGCGGGGTGTGATTCAGTGCAGTCATCGAGGCCTCAGGCAAGGCGCTTGCGCGCGGATCAGAACGGCCATGTGCCGACCGCCGCGGCCGATGGCCTCGAGCGATCCGGTACATGCCCCTCTGTCCTCGATACCTGAGAGATTGCGCTGCGGGCCAAGCCCGGCGAACGCGCGCCCCTTCGGTGGGCAGCTTGCCCGCGCAGCCAATGCGCTGCGGGCTACTGCCGCTCTCCAGAGTGCGGGGAGTGTCGTGCGCGCAGTGCGCGGACGCGGTTCCCCGACGCGGTCGGTCCTTTTGCCTGAGAGTTTGCGGGTGTGCCCCTTCGGCGGCGCAACCGGTGTCGGAACGACCCGGTCACACGCTCTCCCGACGCGTGCGGGCGACTGTACGCGAGCGGGTCGGCATTGTCAATTTGAGCAAAAGAATGTCGCTTCGCGACAAGCGGCGGCGGCCGGCGCCGCCGCTTTTCTCCGCTCCGGCGGGCGCCGGCGCGTCACTCGCCGATCGCGCGTGCGGCCGTGTCGAGTTCCTGGTTCAGCACCCGCTGCTCGTCGCCGGACAGGCCGCCGTTGTGCTGGGCCGACATGTCGTTCGCTTCCTGGCGGATCACGTCGAGGCGATGGTGCAACTGCGCGCCGTACGGCGGCGGGTAGTAGCCGCCGTTCACGCGCGCGTCGATCCGGCGATGCAGATTGTCGATCCGGCCCTGGACCTCCTGCATGCGGTCGTTCGCGACGACCTGCGGATTCGGTCGCGGCGGCGGAGGCGCCTGCCGGACCGGCCGCTGCGGTTGCACGATACACGCCGCGAGCGAGGAAACCAGGACGCAGCATGCCGCTGCGCGAATCAACCGTTGCATCACATTCTCCTGACGGATAAGTGTCGAATCGACATTTTGAGAAACGCGTCAGACCGGACGACCGCTGACTTTCGTTCCCGCACCATTTGTAACGGAATGTTGGAGGCCGTGCCGGCGGGGCGGGGTGGCGGCAGACGCAGCGCCGCCGCCGGCGCGTGGCGGCGTGGCGCGGTGGGCGGCCGGGCCGGCACTGACCCGGCCGGCGGCCATCACACCGTACGGCGCACGAACGGTACCCGGCGACCGTCGTGCTCGCTCTGCGCGGCGAGCTCGATGATCGTCATCACGTCGACCGCGTCCTGCGCTGTGACCGGGAACGGCGCGCCGTCGCGGATCGACGCGGCGAGCGCGCGGTAGAACTCCGCGTACTGGCCGTCGAGCGTCGGCACCGGACGTTCGACTTCGAGGTCGCCGTCGAGCACGCGCAGCAGGCCGGGCGGGTTGCCGCCGCCGAATTCGACGTCGTCGGCGGTGAGGCCGGCCTTGAGCTGGTCTTCCTGCGTGTCGAGCCCGAATTTCTGATAGCTGCCGCGCGTGCCGTGCAGCGTGAAGCGCGCGGGTTCGATCGCCGACAGCGCGCTTGCATGCAGCGCGACGTCCTTGTCCGGATAGCCGAGCAGCAGGTGCACGAAATCGGGCGCCGTGCCGTTGTCGCGGCGCGTCTTGACGGTGGCGCTCACGGTTTCCGGCGTGCCGAACAGCGCGAGCGCCTGGTCGATCAGGTGCGGGCCGAGGTCGAGCAGCAGGCCGCCGCCGCGGGCCGGCTCCTCGCGCCAGCGCGGGCGCGGCGTCGGCCGGAAGCGGTCGAAGTGCGACGCGAAGTAGGTGAGGCGGCCCAACTCGCCCGATTCGACGACGCGACGCACGGTGAGGAAATCGCCGTCCCAGCGGCGGTTGTGGAACGGCGCGAACAGCCGGCTGCGCGCGTTCGCGAGCCGTGCGAGCGCGAGCGCCTCGTCGGCGGTGAGCGTGACCGGCTTGTCGACGACGACGTGGCGGCCCGCTTCGAGCACCTGGCGTGCGAGCGTGAAGTGCGTGTCGTTCGGCGTGGCGATCACCACGCATTCGATATCGTCGAGGCCGAGCAGCGTGTCGAGGTCGGGGACGATGCGCGCGCCCGGATACGCGGCGTGCGCGCGATCGGACTGACCGGTCGCGATCGCGGCGACTTCAGTGCGGCCGCTCGTGGCGATCACGGGCGCGTGGAACGTCGCGCCGGCGAAACCGAAACCCATCAAACCAATCCTGAGCAATGACGACATGGCAATTCCTGGCTGCGAAGGAAACTAAAGGATGGCGCGCCGGAGCGGCGGCGCGGAGACGACCGGCTATTTTGGCATGGCGCCGCCGCCTGCATAGACGCGTCGGGCGAAACGCGCGATGTGATGCGGCAACTGCGCAAGGAATGCCGGCATTTTGCGCGAGATCGGGTGCCGGGCAGCGCGACTGCCCGGCTTTCGGCTTGGCTCTGCTCGGTTCGCGGCTCTCGGCGTGGCGTGACATGGCGCGCGCCGCGCGGCGAGCCGTGGCGGCCAACCTGCCCGTAGCGTGCCGCGTCATGCGCCCACCCGCTGCCGCACGGCGGCCGCGACCTGCGCGGCCCATACCGCGCACGCCGATGCGCCGGGATGGAAGCCGTCGGCGGCCATCAGGTGACGTTCGAGCGGCAAATCGACCCGGAGGAACGTGCAGTCCGGCTGCGTGCCGGCCCAGCCTGCGAGCACCGCGTTGAGCCGCCTCGCGCGCAGGCCGAGATACCACGCGAGCGGTTGCGGCAGCGCCGGGAAGCGCTCCATCGGCGGCACCGCCGACAGGATCGCGTGCCCGACCTGAAAGCGCGTGGCGAGCAGCCGGACCAGCTCGGCCTGCTGCGCGAGCCAGCGTGCGGGCGGCACGCCGCCCGTCACGTCGTTGACGCCGAGCGACGTGACGGCCACGTCGAACGGCTCGGCCGGCTCGGCGGCGAGCCAGTCGACCAGCTCCCGCGTGGTCAGGCCGGTGCGCGCGAGCAGTTTCCAGCGCACGCGGTGCGTGGCCGCCAGCGCGTTCGCCAGTTGCCCGGCGAGTGCATCGTGCTGCGTCGCGACGCCGACGCCCGCGGCCGCCGAATCGCCGACCACCAGCACGCGCAGCGGCGGGCCGTCGCCGGCCACGCCGTCGCGCGGGCCGGCCGCCTCGGACAGCCGCGGCGTGACGCGGCGCACGTAGCGCCCCTGCGCGAACAGCAGCGGGCCGAGGGCGGCGGTGGCGAACGGGTATCCCATGAGTCGATCCGGTGACGGTTCAGGCAAATTGAAGCGGGCCGGCGCGGACGGCGCCGGGGAGTACATATTGTGTCCGATCCCGGCGCGGACGGGGCCAGATTGGCCGAGCGGACAGGCACGACCCCGCCGGACGGACAGGGGGCGCCCGCCCGGCGAGCCTGCCCGCGCCCGTCCGGCCGCGCGCCCGAAATACGTGCCGCCGACGTGTTAACATGCGCGTCCTGCCTGCGTGTCCGCCTGCTTCCCCAGCCTGTCGCGCACGGCATCCTCCCGGCCCTCCGCCGTCAACCAGCAACACCATCCGCCATCATGTCCGCAGGCCTGAATCCCGCTCAGAATGAAGCGGTGCGCTATCTCGACGGTCCCTGTCTCGTGCTCGCCGGCGCGGGCAGCGGCAAGACTCGCGTGATCACGCAGAAGATCGCGCACCTGATCGAAGCGAAAGGCTTCGAGCCGCGCCATATCGCCGCCGTCACGTTCACGAACAAGGCGGCCGCCGAAATGCGCGAGCGCGTGTCGAAGCTGCTGGAAGGCAAGACGCTCACCACGCCCGGCAAGGAAGGCCGCAAGGTGCCCGTCAACCAGCTCACCGTCTGCACGTTCCACTCGCTGGGCGTGCAGATCCTGCGCCAGGAGGCCGAGCACGTCGGGCTGAAGCCGCAGTTCTCGATCATGGATTCGGACGACTGCTTCGGGATGATCCAGGAGCAGCTCGGCACGACCGACAAGGGGCTGATCCGCAAGATCCAGAGCATCATCTCGCTGTGGAAGAACGGCCTGATCATGCCCGACGAGGCGATGGCGATCGCGGCCAACGAGGACGAGCACCAGGCCGCGCTGGTCTACCGCAACTACGTGGCGACGCTGCACGCGTACCAGGCGGTCGACTTCGACGACCTGATCCGCCTGCCGGCCGAGCTGTTCGCGAAGAACGAGCCGGTGCGCGACCGCTGGCAGAACAAGCTACGCTATCTGCTGATCGACGAGTACCAGGACACCAATGCGTGCCAGTACGAGCTGCTCAAGCAGCTCGCGGGCCCGCGCGCCGCGTTCACGGCGGTCGGCGACGACGACCAGGCGATCTACGGCTGGCGCGGCGCGACGCTCGAGAACCTCGCGCAGCTCGGCAAGGATTTCCCGAAGCTGCACGTGATCAAGCTCGAGCAGAACTACCGGTCGACGGTGCGGATCCTGACCGCCGCGAACAACGTGATCGCGAACAACCCGAAGCTGTTCGAGAAGAAGCTGTGGTCCGAGCACGGGATGGGCGACTCGATCACCGTCACGGCGTGCAACGACGAGGAGCACGAGGCCGAATCGGTCGTGTTCCGGCTGTCCGCGCACAAGTTCGAGCGGCGCGCGCAGTTCCGCGACTACGCGATCCTGTATCGCGGCAACTTCCAGGCACGCATCTTCGAACAGGTGCTGCGGCGCGAGCGGATCCCGTACGTGCTGTCGGGCGGCCAGTCGTTCTTCGACAAGGCCGAGATCAAGGATCTGTGCGCGTACCTGCGGCTGATCGCGAACGCCGACGACGATCCCGCGTTCATCCGCGCCGTCACCACGCCGCGCCGCGGCATCGGCAACACGACGCTCGAGGCGCTCGGCTCGTTCGCGGGGCAGGCGAAGGTGTCGCTGTTCGAGGCCGTGTACATGGGCGGGATCGAGGCGCGGCTGTCGGCGCGCCAGGTCGAGCCGCTGCGGATGTTCTGCGATTTCATCCAGCGCCTGACCGAGCGCGCGGACAAGGAGCCCGCGACCGTCGTGCTCGACGACATGATGGAGGCGATCCACTACGAGGCGTACCTGTACGACGCGTTCGACGAGCGGCAGGCGCAGTCGAAGTGGCAGAACGTGCTCGAATTCCTCGAATGGCTGAAGCGCAAGGGCACCAAGCCCGAGACGGAGGCCGTCGACGGCGAGGCCGAAGGTTTCCACAACGCGGACGGCCTCGCCGATACGGGCAAGAACCTGCTCGGCCTGATCCAGACCGTCGCGCTGATGTCGATGCTCGAAGGCAAGGACGAGGACCCGGACGCCGTGCGGCTGTCGACCGTCCATGCGTCGAAGGGGCTCGAGTATCCGCACGTGTTCCTGGTCGGCGTCGAGGAAGGCATCATGCCGCACCGAGGCGGCAGCGACGACGACGGCCCGATCGACAACGAACGGATCGAGGAGGAGCGCCGGCTGATGTACGTCGCGATCACCCGCGCGCAGCGCAGCCTGCACCTGAACTGGTGCAAGAAGCGCAAGCGGGCGCGCGAGACGGTCGTGTGCGAACCGTCGCGCTTCATCCCGGAGATGGGGCTCGACGAAGCGCCGCCGCCGACGCCGGAAGAAGCGCCGATGTCGCCGAAGGACCGGCTGGCGAGCCTGAAGGCGTTGCTGCAGAAGTGATGGGGCGGCGCTGCCTTAGTCACGGCGCGATGAACCGGCGACACCAAAACGAAACCCCCGCGATGCAAAGGCGTCGCGGGGGTTTTTTACGGATGGCCGTACGGGCGCGTTACTTCGCCGCGTTGACCATGTAGTCGACGGCCGCCTTTACGTCGGCATCCGACGCGTTCGACCCGCCCTTCGGCGGCATCGCGCCCTTGCCGTGCAGCGCGTAGTTGTAGACCGTATCCATCGATTCCTTCAGGCGCGGCGCCCAGTCTGCCTTGTTGCCGAACTTCGGTGCGCCGAGCACGCCGGCTGCATGGCAGGCCTGGCAGGTCGACGCGTACAGCGCCTTGCCGGCCATTGCTGCATCGGCGCCCGCCGGGGCGGCCGCGGGCTTTTCGCCGGCCTTCGGGATCGCGGCGATCGCGGCCATGGCCGCGGCGGCCTGCGCGTTCGATGCGTCGGCGCCCGACGCGGGGGCGCCGCTGGCGGGCTGCGCGGCGTTGGCGGCCGGCGCGGCCGGTTCGGGGAAGTTTGCGCCGTCGTTGTTGGCCATGTAGACGATCGCGCGGGCGATTTCATAGTCGCTGACGTCGTCGGGGCTCGTGCCGCCGCGCGCCGGCATCGCGCCCTTGCCCGCGAGGGCCGTCTTCAGCAGCGTGTCGAAGCCTTGCGAGATGCGCGGCGCCCAGTCGTCCTTGTTGCCGAACTTCGGCGCGCCGGCGGCGCCGGTGCCGTGACAGGTCACGCAGACGGCCTTGTAGACTTCCTCGCCGGTCTTGTACGTGCGGGGCGCGTTGGCGTCCTTCACGTCGACCTTCGCGATCGGCGCGATACGGGCGGCGACCTGCTGGTCGGATAGCGCGTCGGTGCCGGCGCCGGAACGGAATGCATGGTTCGCGTAATTGGCGAACAGGACGATCAGGACGATCGGAATCGCGAACGACGCGATGATGACGGCAATCAGCTGCCCGGGGGTTTTGACGGGAGATTCGTGGGGTGCTTCGCTCATGCTTGCCTCGTCTCCATGAATAGGAATTGTGAGCGCGGTGCAACGGCAAAATGGCAGTCCAATGAAGCACGGACGATTATAGACGGAACGTTTACATCACGGCGAGCGGCGCGATGGCGCGTGTTTACCCGCACGCAGGGCCGTCCGGCGGCGATTCGGCGGGCGAGGTGGACGCGTCTTGGGAAACCGGGTATCCTTGCCGTCTTGCCAATCGTGGGCGGCCTGTATATGGGGTCGCTTCACTGTCTCACGCGCCCGTAGCTCAATGGATAGAGTACTGCCCTCCGAAGGCAGGGGTTGCTGGTTCGATCCCAGCCGGGCGCGCCAAGTCTAGTCAGGCTCTCAGCGGTTTCCTTCCTTCGTCGTGCAGTACCGTTGCAGCTAGATTGCAGCCGGAATCGGCGCGGGCTCGGCCGTGAGCGGCGCGACGCTGTGCGCCAGATGATCGGCTGACAGGTGGGCGTACCGCTGCACCATTTCCATCGTTTCCCATCCGCCCGGTCCCTTCAGCACTTGCAGCGGCGTGCCGCGTCGCACGTGCCAGCTTGCCCCGGTGCCGCGCAGGTTGTGCCGGCGGAAGTCACTGATACGTGCACGCTTCGACGTCTTTCGCCAGGTTTCGGTCGCGTCTGCGCCGCGATCGCGTCGAGCGAACGCGCGAGCGTGCCCTTCGTGCCGGCGCGGCCGATTGCGGCCTGCACGTCGGTGATGAGGAACGGACGGTTCTCGCCGGCCGACCGACTGCGGCGAGCGTGCGTCCTGCGGCGGGCAGCAGACGGGCATTTGCTGAAGAACAACAGGCAAGTCACCGGTCGCAACATGTAGTCCAAACTCGTCGGCATCGAATATTCAATCGAACTCGATTTTGGTCCATGTGTAATCAAGTGTAATTGAGCTCGAGAGGCCATTTGTCTATTTTATATCCAGGTGAGAACCGATAAGGGTAGCTTGCCGATACCTTTGGATCGCGGGGCGCTCTGGCCTTGCAATTCAAGGGGATTTTAAGAAGGACGAGGCCGATTATTTTCTCAATTATCTTAAGGAAAATATCATGAGTGACGTGATCATTGAATTCGCCGCGGATCGGAGCCGCTGCATCGGCGTTGTGCCCGATTCTGGCCAGGGCGGCTTTGTAGGTCCCAACTCGCCGTTGGCACTACGCTATCTGACCGAACAGGATGTACTAAACGTGTGGCATTTTCGTGCCAGCCCAGGGTTCTTCATTCTCGATTTCACCAGTCCTGACTCTCCAGCGGAGCAATTGGCGATCGATTTTAAGGACGGAAAGGTCGCTGCCGAGACACCGCTCGTCGTGCGTAAATTTACCGGTGCGGTATCTCAGCGGTGGAGCCTGACTATGCGCCCGGGATATATCACGTCGGTGGCAAATCCGAATCTCGTGATCGACGACCACTTCGACAGTTTGCAAGGCAACAACGTCATTTGGGCGTTTGCCTATAACGGGACTCAGGCGCAGCACTGGAGAGTCACCAAGGTGCTGGATGCGTTAGCCGCCAAAGCGCCCCAATACGCGTAATTGATTTTTCGGGCCGCGGTCGTCGCCGTTCCGACCGACATTGCCATCGCATCACATCGAAGGGGCGCTTGGGCCCCTTCGATGTGAGTGAATCCAGGCGTCGAATTCCCCGATCCGTTTTCCTGAAGTTGTCCAGGCATAGCGTCACCGCACGGTATCGCGCCGTCATTTCCCCCGCTATTCCCCCGCCTTTCCATTGTGCGAGAATCGCCCGCAACGACAACTCCAAGCGTCGATCGCGGCGGCCGTCCGCGCATCGCGCCGACTCCGATGGCTGCCATTCCGCCCACCCCGACCGCAGTCGCTGCCTGCGCGCTGACCGATGCGCAGCAGGCGCTGCTCGCGCGTCTGAACACCTATTCTCCCGACGATCCGCACGCGCCGCTGCCATACAGCCGCCGCCTTGCCGAAGCCGAAGGCTGGTCGCATGCGCACGCGCTGGCCGTGATCGAGGAGTACAAGCGTTTCGCGTTTCTCGCGCAGGCGGCCGGGCACCCGGTCACGCCGTCGGTCGCGGTCGATGCCGCGTGGCATTTCCACCTGCAGTACACGCTCGAATACTGGGACGTCTTCTGCGCCGGCGTGCTGCGTGCGCGACTGCATCACATGCCCGCCACGGGCGCGCCGGACGAGGGCGCGGCGTACGCGCAGCGCTATCGCGACACGCTCGACAGCTACCGCCGGCTGTTCGGCTATGCGCCGCCGGAATCGATCTGGCCGCGCCCCGTTGACCGGCCGGCCGAAGCGGTGCCGCCGCAGGCAGACGAGCCGGCCCTCGCGCCGACGCGGGGCACGTGGCGCAACCGGCTGCCGAAACTCGCGTGGCCGGCGGCCGCCGCGAGCGTCGCCGCAACCTGCGCATCGGCGCAAGACTTCGACGTGCTGAACTACACGGGGCCGCAGTTTCTCGCGTTCTACATCCCGGCCTGCGTGGCCGCGCTGCTGTTGATCGGGCTTGCGCAACAGATCGAATACCGGTGCCGGCGCAGGCGCGCATTCTCGTCGGACCTGACGGTCGAGCAGGCCGCATACCTCGCCGGCGACGAGTCGCGGGTCGTGCAGGTCGCGACGCTGTCGCTCGTTCACGCCGGCGCGATCGAGCTGGCGATGGCCGGGCGACTGGGCGGGCGCGTGCGGCTCGTCGATGCGACACGGGCGGGCGAATACGGGGACGAATGTGAATGGCTGGCCGGGCAGCCTGAGAGGGAGGCCAGCTTCGGCGCGTTCCGTCAGTTGCTGGCGCGTCGCGCTGCCGAGCAGGCGAAATCGTTGCGCGCGCGTGGCTGTTTCTGGGCGCCGGGCGACATGCGGACGGCGCGCATGGCCCGCGCGATCGCGCTGGGGGTGCTCGGCACGGGCGCGGCGAAACTGGTGGTCGGGCTGAGTCGCGGACGGCCGGTCTTGTTACTCGTGATCTGCATGGCGGCGTTCGCGATTGCATACCGCATCGTCGTGGGGCGGCTGACCGGGTTCGGGCGGCCCGGCCTGACGGTCGGCGGGCAGGCGTCGCTCGTCGCCCGACGGATTGTGCGCAGCGACGAACACGACCGGCCGGACGCGTTGCTGTGGACCGCCGCGCTGTTCGGCGCGGGCGCGCTGACCGGCACCGCATGGGCCGCGTATTCGATGGTGCTGATGGAGCCGCCGCCGTTGACGCCGACCGCCGCGCGGGCGGGCGGATCGACCGGTTCGTCCTACAGTTCGAGTGACTCGTCGTCGAGCTGCAGTTCGTCGAGCTGCAGTTCGTCGAGCTCATGCAGCTCAAGCAGTTGCGGCGGCTGTTCAAGCAGCTGAGCACAGGGCGCGCTGCCGGAACAGCGCGCCGGGTCGCCAGCGTCAGGCAAGCGGCACGGCGCGCGTCGAACTACGCGATCGCGGCATCCGCAGGCGTTCGTGCCTGCGCAGCGCGCCCGTCCCCCGCCTCGACGATCAGCGTCCAGTCGAACGCCGGCAGCGCGCAGAGCTGCTCGACGGTGGCCGCGTACTCGTGCGCGGGCGCGTGCAGGTAGCGCACCTTGTCGGTCCATTCGGGCAGCGGCGCCTGCGACGTGGTCACGACGACCGCCAGCAGATCCCGTTCCGGCCGCCTCGCGATTTCCTGCAGGCTCAGCCGGACCTGGTCGAGGTCGCCCTCGGCGTCCAGGACCAGTGCGCCGGGGATCGGCGCGTCCGGCCGGCCGGGCGGGTTGCCGACAGCGCCTTTGTCGATGCACTGCTGATACACATGGCGATAGCGCGGCAGCGCCTGCTGCAGCGCGTGATGCTTGCGGACCTTCGCCTGCGCCGTGCGCGCGAGCCCGCGGCGCAGCGCCGGGTTCGCGATCAGCCGGTCGAGCGCGTCGACCCAGGCCTGCGGCGCATCCGGGACCAGCAAGCCGTCGCAGCCGTCGTGCAGCGCGAAGCGATAGGCTGGCCGGTCGCTGACGATCGAGGCGATGCCGGCCGCCGCGTATTCCTGCCACCGGATCGTGCTCGTGGCGGCGTTGTAGTCATGGTCGGCGAGCGGCAGCAGCGCGATGTCCCAGCGCCGTTCCGGCAGGCGTTGTGCGTGCGCGTCGTAGTCGTGGAGCTCGGGCTCGCACGCGGCGGCCGGGTGGCCGGCCCAGCCCGGCGGGACGTCCGCGCCGACGAAACTCACCCTGACCTTGCCGGGATGGCGTGCGCAGATCGCGTGCAGCGCCGCGTCGACCAGCGCGAAGTTGTCGGCGCGCAGCGACGCGCCGGCGATGCCGATCGTCACGCAGTCGTCGCCGCGCGCCGTCACGGGGCGGTAGAACCGGTCGAAGTCCACGCTGTCGGGCAGCACGTGAACGCGCGGGTGCGACAGCCGGTAGCGGCTGGCGATGAACGGCGTGGATACGATCACGGCGTCCGCGTTGCGCAGCACGAGCTCGATCCCCGCGCGGGCCATCCCGCCTTGCGTGGCGAGCGGATGCGCGGCCGGCAGGTCGGTCAGCAGGTCGTCGGTCTCGTAGATCACCGGCTTTTCATGCTTGAAGATCGTGTACAGGTCGTTGCCCGTCAGCATGCCGGGCGTCAGCCGGTGCAGCAGGATGGCGTCGGCCGTGGCCAGCACGCTGCTGTCGATCTGGCCGTCCCGGATGCCCGGGACGAGTTCCCATTCGTCGTTCAGCAGACCGAACGGCAGCGTGAGGCGAATGCGCGATGACGCGCACGCGTCCGGATCGATCGAATACACGATCAGGCGCTTGCGGCGCGGTGCGGCGTCCGCCGTCGCGGCGACGGGCGCCAGCGTCCGGTTCTCCGCGAGCAGCCGCGCGTACAGCACGCCGTGGCGCGCGGCGTTGCGGCCGATGTCGTGCTGCGCACGGATCGCATCCTGCGCGGCCGCGGCGAGTTGCGCGCGGGTTTGCGGATGCTCGATCAGGTGCGCGATCGCGTCGACCCACGCGTCGGCGGTGTCGGCGACGAGCCAGCCCGTGCGGCCGTGGACAACCGGGCAGCCTTCCGCCGGCGTGGCGACGAGCACCGTGGCCGCGCCGGCCGCCGAGCATTCGAGCCATGCGCGCGGCGGCGCGTCGTCGTGCAATTTGACCGGCGCCGCGACCAGCGCGATGTCGAGGTCCGCGCGCTTCAGCGCGTCGGCGTAGCTGTCGTAAGGGGCAGGCTCCGCGATCAGCGTGACGTCCGGTTCGCGGTCCCAGCCGGCCGGCAGCGCCGCACCGACGAACGATACCCGGAGCTTCCCCGGAAACCGGCGGCGGAGCTCGACCAGCGCCTGGCGGACCTGCTCGAGACGCACGTCGTCGAGACCGGTGCCGGAAACCGCGAGGTTCACGTGGTCGCGCACGCCGGGCGCCGCGCGGTGCAGACGCTCGAGATCGACGCCGGTCGGCAGCACGTGGACCGATGCGTTGACATGACGGTACTGCCGCGCCAGCGCTTCCGACGGCACGACGAGCGCATGCGCGCGCTGCACGGCGCTGCGGATGCCCGCCTTGCGGCGCGCGTTGTCGGCCGCGCCGGGGATGTCGGCGAGCAGCGTGTCGAGCGGCGTGTCGATCTCGAGGACGACCGGCTTGCCGAGCGAAAACAGGTGTTCCAGCGTGGCGGGAGACAGCAGGCCCGGCGTGTCGCCCTGCAGCACGATCAGGTCAGCGCGCTGCAGCGCGTCGGGATCGATGCCGGCTGGCGTGACAGGGAACGTCAGCGCCCATTCGCGGTCCAGCCGCGCGAACGGCTGCGCGAAGCGCATGCTGGTGCGCGCGTGGTCGGCCGGCTCGGCGGTGACGATCGCGATGCACGAGAGCGGCGCGGACGCGGGCTGTCCCTGGGCGGCGGCGCCCGTCGCGACGGCCTGCGCATCCAGCGTGTCCGCGTGGGCCTGGGTCCGCTCGACGAAGTTCTGCAACTGCCGCCAGAACGCCTCCTCTTCCTTCAGGTAGACGCTGCGCGCTTCGTGAACGGTGGCCTTCGCGTGGGCGATCTCGTGTTCGTCGAGCCCCCACGCGATGCCCTTGCCGTCCATCACCCACCGGGTCGGCTCCGACAGCGACGCGTCATTCATGATGCACACGACCGGGCAGCCGCACAGCAGCGCTTCGAACACGGCGGTGGACCATTCGTACATGTACACGCACTCGACCTGTCGGAACAGCGCCGCGAGTTCGTGCGCCGAACGTTCCGGCACGCGGGTCGAGATTTCGATCGACTCGGCGGTGACCGGATGCAGCGTGCCGCCGCGCCGCAGGTGGCGATTGATGAAGACGGCCGTGCCGTTGCGGCGGGCGTCGTCGACACCGTCGCTGTTGAAGATGCGCGTGTCGACGAGCGGTATGCGCAGCAGGTCCGCCTTCCATTCTTCGGGCACCAGCGACGGCCCGAACGTGAAGATGAGATCGTTCGGGTGCAGGGCGATCGGTTCGCCGTTGATGCGACCGGGCTCGGCCAGCAGGTAGCGCACGACGCAGCGCGCGTTGAACGGATTGCCGGTGACGACGTCCGGGTAGACGACGATCGGGCTGCGATTCGCGCGGGCGTGCGCCTGCACGATGTCGTCGGTCAGCGGCGGCGTGCGCAGGTCAGGATGCACGACCGGCGTGCAGACGTACGCTTCGTGGCCGAGCAGGTTCAGCACGTGGCACAGGTAGTGCATCGCGCGGATCCCGCCGGAGGTTTGCCGGAAATTCGGCGCGAGGATGTAGTACGGGTGGCCGAGTCGCGTAAAAATGCGCGAACCGCCGTGCGTCAGACCGGGTTTGGGAGTCGTCATCGTTATCGGGTGCGGTAGAAATCGAAGACCACGTCGAGGATGCGATCCTGTTCGGCTTCGGTCATGTCGTGGTAAAGCGGCAGCCGGACGAGCCGGTCGGCGACGAGGTCCGTCACCGCCATGCCGGATCCGCAGCGCCCGTAGCGCTGGCCAGCCGGCGAACTGTGCAGCGGCACGTAGTGGAACACCGCGTTCACGCCCACCGCGCGGATCTGCTGCAGCAACTCGGTGCGTTCGGCGAGGGTGCGTGCGAGGAAATAGAACATGTGGCCGTTGCCGCGCTCGGCGAGCGAAATCGCGGGCAGCTCGATCAGCCCGTCCGCGTGCAGCGGCCGCAGCGCGTCCTGGTAGCGCTGCACGGTCGCGCGCCGCTGCGCGGTGATCACGTCGGCGTGCTCGAACTGCGCGTACAGGAACGCCGCGATCAGCTCGCCCGGCAGGAACGACGAGCCGACGTCGACCCATGTGTACTTGTCCACCTGCCCGCGGAAGAACTGACTGCGGTTGGTGCCCTTCTCGCGGATGATTTCCGCGCGCTCGACGAGGCGCGGGTCGTTGACCAGCAGCGCGCCGCCTTCGCCCGAGATCACGTTCTTGGTCTCGTGGAAGCTGAGGCACGCGAGGTGGCCGAGGCTGCCGAGCGGCTTGCCGTTCCACGACGACTGCAGCGCCTGAGCGGCGTCCTCGATCACCCACAGGTCGTGGTCCGCCGCGAGCTGCCCGATCACGTCCATGTCGCATGCGACGCCCGCGTAGTGCACCGGCACGATCGCGCGCGTGCGCTGGGTGATCGCGGCGGCGATCTGCGTCTCGTCAAGGTTCAGCGTGTCGCGGCGGATGTCGACGAACACCGGCGTCGCGCCGCGCAGCACGAACGCGTTGGCGGTCGACACGAACGTGTAGGACGGCATGATCACTTCGTCGCCGGGCTGCACGTCGGCGAGGATCGCGGCCATCTCGAGCGCGGCCGTGCACGAGTGCGTGAGCAGCGCGCGCTGGCAGCCGATGCGCGCTTCCAGCCAGCGGTGGCAGAGCTTCGTGAACGCCTGGTCGCCGGCGAGGCCGCCCTGCTCGACCGCTTTCGCGATGTAGTAGAGCTCCTTGCCGACCACGAACGGGCGGCCGAACGGAATGACGTCGAGATTGGGTGGGCCGAACATGGTCAGGCTCCGCAGTAAGGGGGGACGTTCGGCCGCGCGGCTTGCGCGCGGCACCGCTCAGATGTCCTTGCGGACGAGAATCGTGAATTCGTACAGGCCGTAGTCGTGCAGCAGCGCGACGTGGCGCGAATAGCGGCGCTTGCAGCGATCGAACAGCGCGCACGGGTCCGCGTAGTACAGGAGGTCCGGGCGCATGAACGGCGGATCGGAATACGACGTCAGGCAGTTGAACGCGAAGCCCAGCCGGCTCGTCGCGTGCAGCGTGTCGAGCGTTGCGTGGATGTAGTCGAGCCATGCGTCGTCGCAGTGACCGCGCCTGACGTTGAAGATGCCGGATGCGATCCCGTAGTCCGACGCGGCCTGCGGCACCGCGCCGACATGAAACGCGACGTTCGCGTCGTCGCGATAGCGCTGCCGCGCGGCGTCGACCATATCGGACGAGATGTCGTAGCCCGCATACGCGAAGCCGTCCGGCAGCGCACGCGCCTTCAGGAAATCGACCAGCGCGCCGTAGCCGCAGCCGATGTCGTTCACCGAGTGGCCGCCGGACTCGGGCAGGATCTTCGTCAGTTGTTCGAAGCGCAGGAACTGGCCGGTTTCGCCGTTCCAGTCGACGCCGCGCGCGGTCGCGCCGTGCTCGGCCAGCCGCGCGCTGTAGTACGCGGCCACTTCTTCCAGCAGGCTCGCATGCCGGGATTCGCTCATGAACATCGCCTCAGTCTTTCGAGGTCAGCGCGTACCGACGCGCGTCGGGACCGCAGTTGAACAGCACGTCGAGCACGGTCACGCCGTGGACGAAGTCGCCCCACTGCTGCGGATACTCGGGATAGCTCGGATAGTCGAACCAGCGCACCGCGACGCCGGCATCGGCGAACAGGTTCTCGTCGAGGTAGCTGCGCGCGGCCGGGCCGGACAGGTACTCGGACGCGCCCGCCTGCACGCACAGGTTCAGCAGTTTCTCGGTGCGGTCGCCGTGGAGCGCATAGTCCGACGTCGACGACACGCGCGTGCCGATTTCCAGTTGCCGCAGGACCCACGTCAGCATCGCGACATTCAGCTCGCTCAGCATCCCGTAGGTGCGACCGGTGTAGAGCGCTTCGAGCTCGTCCGCATAGCGCGCGAAGTGCGGCGCGCGCGCATAGTTCTGCTGCAGGGCCTTCCAGTGCAGCGGCGCCCAGTCGGCGCCGTCGATCTCGGTTTCGCGGATCGACTGGTGATACTTGCCCTTCACCTTCACCGGCACGCTCAGCCATTGCACGCCCTGCGGCGTCTTGATCTGGTTGCGGTTGCGCCAGTCGCGGCGCGTGTACTGCGCGTCATCGTAGAGGATGAACTCGTCGCTGGCGGCGATCAGGTCGAAGTAGCCCTTCCACGGAATGTAGTTGGACTGGACGATCGCCACCCGCTTCGCGTCGCGGTTCATGGTCGCACCGCTCATGCCGGAATGTGGCCGTACCGGTACATGTCGACGAGCTCGGGCGGAATGCCCCAGTCCGTTGCGCCCAGCTTGTCGTGCAGCGCCTCCAGGTCCGCGCGCATCGCGTTCCGAAGCTGTTCGACCATGCGGTTGCGCGCCGGCACGAAGTCGTGCTGGTACGCGGCATTGATCTGATGGCGTACCGTCTTCGCGATCGCCGCCTCGCGCGTCATGTTGCGGATCAGCGGGCGTTCTGGCGCGAGTTCCGCGTAGCGCGGATCGATCGGTTCGCCGCGCATCGCCGCGACGAGATCGCGGCACAGCACCGGCGACAGGTGGAAGCCGTCGCGCTTGGTGCCGCCGAGAATCCACAGGTCGCGCACGCTCGTTTCGCCGAACAGCGGATACAGGTCGGACGTCGTCGGCCGCCAGCCGACGTTGACGTTGACCAGGTTCGCGCGCGAGAAGCGGGTGTTGATCTGGTCCATCGCGGACTTGAGCAGCGTGTACGCGCTGCCGGCGTGGCCGTGCTCGTGCGGCACCGGGCTGATGTAGTTGCTGGCGCCGACGAGGGTCCGGTCGGGCCCGTACGGCGCCGAATACACACCGCACGCGAGGCCGCGGTTGGTCGTGCGCACGCAGTGCGTGTGCACGTTCTCCGTGCTCTGCAGTTCGATCGACATGCCGATGCCGTAGAACATCCGCTGCACCGGCAGCTCGGGCAGGCTCGCCTGCAGCACGCGCGTCACGTTGGCGCCGTTGCAGAGGATGAAGCGGTCCGCGCCGAGCACGCTGCCATCGGACAGGCGCGCCCCGGTGACGCGTCCGGCCGCGGTGTCGAGCCGCTCGACCTCGGCGTCGATGAAGCGCACGTTGCCGGCTTGCGCGACCGACGCGGTCAGCGCGTCGAGAAACTGTTTGGGATTGACCCAGCCTTCGCGCTTCAGGAAGACCGCCTTCAGCGCGCGATAGCGCGGGTCCGGATGATAGTTCGGGATGCCTGACGGATCGACCGCCTCGCAGGGCTCCTCGAATTCGCGGCAGAACCGCTGCATGGCCGCGAAGTTCTCGTCGTCGAGCGCGTCGGTCGCCGCGTTGTTCAGCACGAAGGTGCCGAAGCCGTGCGCGACCGCGCGCGCCGGCGTGCAGATTTCAGCGAATACGGCGGGCCAGGCCGCCGTCGCGCCGCGGCTCAGCTCGAACTTGAAGCGGTCGATCGGCGTGCCGAGCGAATCGCCTTCCAGCTCGGTGAACGAATTGAGCATCGCCGCCGCAGCGCGCGTGGCCGAGCCGGGCCGATGCGCGTGGCCGACGATCACGAGCTCGACGCCCGCGTCGGCCTGCTGCCATGCTCGGGCCGTCATCAGGCCGAGAATGCCGTTGCCGAGGATGGCGATTTTCATTTGCGTGCGCCTCCGCCTTCGGGGAATGACAGGTAGCAGAGCGACGGATAGGCCGCCGCCTTGTGGATCTGGTGCGGACGGTTGCCGAGCAGGTCGCGCAGGTAATGGACGCCTTCCGCGGGCAGCTGGCCGCCGCGGGTGAGCTGCCAGAACGCGACGACGCCGCCGGGCACCAGCCGCTCCATCACCGCGTCGAACGCGTGCCGGGTCGGCTCGATCACGTTCAGGTCGAACCACGCGAGCGCGACCATCTCGCCGGGATGCGCTTCGTCGAACGCCGCCAGCGTGTCGCGGCAGTCGCCTTCCCACACGTGGTGCTTGTCATGCACGTGTCCCATCGCGTTGCTGCGCTCGTGCAGGTTCAGCAGCTTGCGCAGCAGGTCGGCGTACTCGCCGGACAGCGAGTACGTGCCGTCGGAGAACAGCTTGCGGTCGCGGGTGTCGTGCTCGGCGAAGCCCGTGTAGCCCGTGAACGTATCGAATGCGTGGATCCGGCGCTGGAAGTTCAGCGGCTCGAGAATCGCGCGGAAGTTCTCGCACAGCACGGCGGTCTGCCCGCGCCACGTGCCGAGATCGAGGATCGCGCCCGGCAGCGGCACGATTTTTTGATAAATCTCGAAGGTCGCGAGAATGCGTGCGAGGAGCGAGCCGCGCACGAACAGGCCGAGCGACCGTTCCAGTTCCTCGCGCGTCGCGGGGTAGGTCTGCATCAGGTCGAACAGTTCGCGGCGCGCCGCGAGCTGATCGCCATCTGCGTTGGTGATGATCGCTGATTCGTGCATACACAGGGCTCCAGGCGCAAAGGGTGTGACCGGACGAGCGCGTGTCGGCACGGTGGCATCGGAATGCGCAACCGTCCGAGCGTCGCAGGTCGGACATCTTTCTACGATCAAGTCTAGCGAGCGCCGCCAGGATCGAATGTCGGATTAGCGGGTGGTTTCACCCCGCATTTCGATGGATGCGCGCGTGTCCGGCGCGAATTCGGGGCGCCCGCGGGGGCGGCTTGCAGTCGCGGGAATAGCGACCAATTCCAGCACCTGCTCGCCAAATTGGAACGCGGCGAGCGCGTGGAGAATTCGGACACGTCGGAGACCGTCGGTGCGTGCGTCCGCGGGCGAAGGCGTGTGCCGACGCAGCGGCGCCGGCCGCGATTCGAATCCCGTATTGGCTACCAGGACGACAAAGCTCATGATGCCCACCTCCCCCGCCGCCGCCACGATCGAACAGGCGCTGGCGCACCATCAGGCCGACCGGCTGGAAGAGGCCGAGACGCTGTACCGGCAGATCCTCGACACCGATCCCCGGCACGCGGACGCGCTTCACCTCCTCGGCCTGATCGGCCATCAGTACGGGCGCTATCAGGAGGCATCCGACCTGATCATGGCGGCGATCGAGATCCGGCCGGACGCGATGTACTACTACAACCTCGGCAACGTGATGCAGGCGGACAACCGTCACGCCGCCGCCGCCGAGTGCTTCCGTCTCGCAATCGAGCTGCGACCCGACTACGTCGATGCGTACAACAACCTCGGCAACGCGCTGCGGCTCGCCGGCGACGCGCGCGCGGCCGTCGATGCGTTCTGCCAGGCCATTGCGCTGAAGCCGGACAACGGCCAGGCCTACAACAACGTTGCGAATGCGCTGTTCGACCTGAACGAGATTCCGGCCGCGCTCGAGGCTTACCGGCACGCGGTCGCGCTGCGCCCCGAACTGCCGGAGCCGCGCAGCAACCTGCTGTTCGCGAGCCACTTCAGCGAAGCGTTCGACCACGACGCCTATCTCGCCGAGGTCGCGCGCTACGACGAACTCGTCACGCGGTGCGCGAAGCCGTGGACGGACTGGCTCGTCGACCTGGCTCCCCGGGTCGGGCGGCCGCTGAAGGTCGGCATCGTGTCGGGCGACCTGAAGGCGCATCCGGTCGGCTATTTCATCGAGAGCATGCTGAAGCATCTCGACGCGAACCGGATCGAGATGCATGCGTACCCGACGCGCGACGTCGAGGACGACGTGACCGCCCGCATCAAGCCGGCCTTCTCGACATGGACCAGCATCGCCGGCCTGAGCGACGAAGCGGCGGCTGCGCGTGTCCGCGCGGACCGCATCGACGTGCTGCTCGACGCGGCGGGCCACACGGTCTACAACCGCCTGCCGCTGTTCGCGTGGAAGCCGGCGCCGCTGCAGGCGAGCTGGCCCGGTTATTTCGCGAGCACCGGCGTGGGCGCGATCGACTACGTGATCGGCGACCGTCACGTGCTGCCGCCCGCCGAGGCCGCGCATTTCACCGAGCGGCCGTGGCACCTGCCGGACAGCTATCTGTGCTTCACGCCGCCGGCCGAGCCTGTCGACGTCGGCGCGCTGCCGATGCTCGCGAATGGCCATCCGACCTTCGGCTATTTCGGCAAGCTCGCGAAGATCACCGATCGCGTCGTCGCGGTCTGGTCGCGCGTGCTGCAATCGGTCACGGGCGCAAAGCTGTTCGTGAAGGCCGAGCATCTCGACGATCCGCGCGAGCAGCAGGCGCTTGCCGCGCGCTTCGCGGCGCACGGCATCGGCGCGCAGCGCCTGATCCTCGAAGGCCGCTCGCCGCGCGCCGAATACCTGGCCGCGTACCGGCGTGTCGACCTGATGCTGAGCCCGTTCCCGTATCCGGGCGGCACGACGACCGCCGAAGCGCTGTGGATGGGCGTGCCCGTGCTGTGCCGGCGCGGCGAGCGCTTCCTGTCGCACATCGCCGAGAGCCTGCTGCATTCGGCGCGGCTGCCCGAGTGGATCGCGGACGACGACGCCGCGTATGTCGCGAAGGCCGTCGCGCAGGTTGGCCAGCCGGCCGAGCTGGCGGCGCTGCGCACGACGCTGCGCGCGCAGGTGCTCGCGTCGCCGCTGTGCGACGCGCCCCGCTTCGCGCGCCACTTCGAGGACGCACTGCACGGCATGTGGGCGCAGCACGTCGAAGCCGCGCCGGTCGCATCCGTGTGAGGCGGCCTACGACTTGACGTGCGTGGGCATTTCCACGGTGGCGGCAAGCGGAACATGGCGGCTCTCGCGCCGAACACCGCGCCGGCCGACGTGATCGTCATTCCGACCGGTGGCGCGTGCGCGACACCGTCGTCGGGATGGCGCGCGATGGGATGGCGGCGTCGGCCGCGATGATCGGGCACGGCGGCAGGCCGATCGACTTCCGACGCGAACCGCATCCCTATTGAGCAGGACAGACGAGATGGACGGAACAGGACAGGCATTGCAGGCGGCGCTCGCGCATCATCAGGCGGGGCGTCTCGCGGAAGCGAAGACGCTGTACGACGCGATCCTCACCGCGCAGCCGGGCCAGCCGGATGCGCTGCATTTCCTCGGGCTGCTCGCGTGCCAGCTGAAGCAGTACGACGCGGGGCTCGCGCTGATGGAGCAATCGCTCGTCGCGCGGCCGGATGCGTCGTACTTCAACAACCTGGGCAACATGCTGCGCGAAAGCGGCCGGCTCGACGACGCGATCGTGCACTACCGGCGCGCGGTGGGGCTGCGACCGGACTATCCGGAGGCGCACAACAACCTCGGCAACGCGTTGCGCGACGCACGCGAGCCGGCGGCCGCGATGCAGAGCTGCGCGCGCGCGATCGAGCTGCGCCCCGGTTATGCGCAGGCGTACAACAACCTCGGCAATGCGCTGCAGGATCTGGGCGACCTCGATGGCGCCGCCACGCATTACGGCCGCGCGATCGAGCTGGATGCGTCGATGGCGATGGCCCACGCGAACCTGAGCGCCGTGCGTCACAAGCAACTGCGCTGCGCGGAAGCGCTCGCGCATGCGCAGGACGCGATCCGGCTCGCGCCGAACCTCGCTGAAGCACATAACCACGCGGGCAACGCGTATCACGGACTGAACCGGCTCGAGGATGCGCAAGCGTGCCATCGCACGGCCGTCACGCTCAATCCGGCGGACGCCGGCGCGTGCCACAACCTGTCCGTCGTGCTGTTGAAGCTGCAGCGGCTCGACGAGGCGCTCGTGTATTGCCGGCAGGCGTTGCAGGCCGGTCCGCCGGCCGTGTTGATGCACGTCAATCTCGGCGACATCCTGCGCGCGCAGGGCAACGTCGATGCCGCGGTCCACGCGTATCGCGATGCGCTGGCGCTGGTGCGCGACGACGCCGACGACGTCGCGGCGACCGTGCTGAACCGGCTGCTGTTCAGCGCGGCGGCGTCCGCTTGCGTGAACCCCGCCGACTACCTGGCCGACGCGCGGCGCTACGGCCGGCACCTGGCCGCGCGTTCGACGCGCCATGCGCACGATCCGCGCGAGCGGGCGGCGCGTGCGCAGGGGCGGCCGCTGCGTGTCGGCTTCGTGTCCGGCGACCTGCGCCTGCATCCGGTCGGCATCTTCCTGGAAAGCGTGCTTGCGCACCTCGAGCGCACGCGCATCGACCTGCGCGTGTACGTGACCACGGACGAGGAGGACGCGATCACCGCGAAACTGAAGCCGCACGCGAGCGCCTGGCGCTCGATCGCCGCGCTGGGTCCGGACGCGGCTGCGCGGATGATTCACGACGACGAAATCGACGTCCTCGTCGACCTCGCGGGCCATACGCAGTCGAGCGGGCTTCCCGTGTTCGGCTGGAAACCCGCGCCGGTACAGGCGAGCTGGCTCGGCTTCTTCGCGTCGACCGGCTGCGACGCGATCGACTACTTCATCGGCGACCGCCACACGCTGCCGGACGCCGAAGCGCATCACTTCGTCGAGCAGCCGTGGCGGCTGCCGGACAGCTTCCTGTGCTTCACGCCGCCGGCCTGCGACGTCGACGTCGGCCCGCTGCCGATGGCGGCGAGCGGCCATCCGACGTTCGGTTGCTTCGGCCAGCTCGTGAAGATCGGCGACGACGTCGTGCGCGCGTGGTCGCGCATCCTGCATGCGCTGCCGAACGCGCGGCTGCTGCTCAAGGCGCACGAACTCGGTCGCGAGGGCGTGCGCGACGCGACCGCCGCGCGCTTCGCGCGGCATGGCATCGACGCGGACCGGCTGATCCTCGAGGGCGGTTCGCCGCGCGCGGAATACTTCGGCGCCTATAACCGCATCGACGTCGCGCTGAGCCCGTTCCCGTACCCGGGCGGCACGACCACGGCCGAAGCGCTGTGGATGGGTGTGCCGGTGCTCGGCATGAAGGGCGGGCGCTTTGTCACGCACATCTGCGAAAGCGTGCTGCACGCGACGGGCATGGGCGAATGGGTCGCTGACGGCGAGGACAGCTATGTCGCGAAGGCGATCGCGGCGGTGCACGATCGCGAGCGCCTCGCGGCGCTGCGCGCGAGCCTGCGTGCGCAGCTGCTCGCGTCGCCGTTGTGCGACGCGCGCCGGTTCGCGGCGCATCTCGAAGCGGCGTTCCTCGCCATGTGGCAACGCTATACGAACTCGGAGCAGGAAGCATGAACGATATCCACGACACGCTGCAGTCCGCGCTGGCGCATCATCAGGCGGGGCGTCTCGCGGAAGCGAAGACACTGTACGACGCGATCCTCACCGCGCAGCCGGGCCAGCCGGATGCACTGCATTTCCTCGGGCTGCTCGCGTGCCAGCTGAAGCAGTACGACGCGGGGCTCGCGCTGATGAAGCAATCGCTCGTCGCGCGGCCGGACGCGTCTTACTTCAACAACCTGGGCAACATGCTGCGCGAAAGCGGCCGGCTCGACGACGCGATCGTGCACTACCGGCGCGCGGTGGGGCTGCGACCGGACTATCCGGAGGCGCACAACAACCTCGGCAACGCGTTGCGCGACGCACGCGAGCCGGCGGCCGCGATGCAGAGCTGCGCGCGCGCGATCGAGCTGCGCCCCGGTTATGCGGAGGCGTACAACAATCTCGGCAACGCGCTGCAGGACCTGGGCGAGCACGAAGCGGCGGCCGCGAGCTACGCCAAGGCCGTCGCGCACCAGCCGCAGTACGCGGATGCGTACTGCAATCTCGGCAACGCGCTGCATGCGCAGGAGAAATTCGACGCTGCCGCGGATGCCTATCGTCGCGCCATCGCGCTGCAACCGGGCTTCCGTGTCGCGCACCGGGGGCTGAGCGCGACGCTGCGCGCGGCCGGCGATCTGCACGGCGCGATCGACCATGCGCGCGAGGGGCTCGATCCGGGCGACGCAGACGCGCACTGCGTGCTGGCAAGGTTGCTGCAGCGCATCGGCGATTTCGACAAGGCGCTCGAACTGCTCGAGCAGGCGGTCGCGATCGACCCCGCGCATGCACAGGCATGGGCGTGGCTCGGCGATTTGCGCAACCAGCAGGGCGAATACGGGCAGGCGGTGCAGGTGTGCCGGCGTGCGATCGAGCTCGATCCCGAACTGGCCGACGCATACAACTTCCTGGGCTTCGCGTATCACAACCTCAACTTGCTGGCCGCCGCGGAGTTGAGCCACCGGCATGCGATCGACCTGAACCCGGACGATGCCGACGCGCATCACAACCTCGCCGCCGCGCTGTTTCGGCTCGAGAAGCTCGACGAGGCGATGAAGCACACCGAGATCGCGAGGGCGCTCGGCATCGATCCGCTGAAGGTCCAGATGACGCTCGGCGACATCCTGTGGGCGAAAGGGGATCTCGCCGGCGCGCTGGATGCGTTCCGCTCGGCGATCCGGCACGACCTGCATCGCGCGTACTCGCGGATGCTGTTCAACATGTCGAGCTCACCCGCGTTCGAGCCGCAGGAGTGGGTCGCCGAAGCGCGCCGCTACGGCGAGCATCTCGAGCGCGACGCGCACCCGTTCGAGCACGACCGCGCGCAGCGCGTCGCGCAGGCGCAGGGGCGGCCGCTGCGCGTCGGCTTCGTGTCGGGCGACCTGCGGCAGCACCCGGTCGGCATCTTCCTTGAAAGCGTGCTCGCGCGGATCGACCGGTCGCGCATCGAGCCGCATGCCTATGTGACCTTCGTCGGCGAGGACGACGTGACCGCGCGGCTCAGGCCGAACTTCGCGAGCTGGAAGAAGCTGGTCAGCCTGGGCCGCGAGGAGGCCGCGCAACTGATTCGCGACGACGGCATCGACATCCTGATCGATATGGCAGGCCACACCAACTGGAGCGGCCTGCCGATCTTCGGGCACAAGCCCGCGCCGGTGCAGGCGAGCTGGCTCGGTTTCTTCGCGACGACCGGTTGCCGCGCGATCGACTATTTCATCGGCGATGCGCATACGCTACCGGCCGACGAGGCGCATCACTTCACCGAGCGGCCGTGGCGGCTGCCGGACAGCTACCTGTGCTTCACGCCGCCGCCGTACGATGTCGCGGTCGGCCCGCTGCCGATGGCGGCTCATGGCGGCGTCACGTTCGGCTGCTTCGGCAAGCTGATCAAGATCAGCGACGAGGTCGTCGCGCTGTGGTCGCGCATCCTGCACGCCCTGCCGGACGCACGCCTGCTGCTGAAGGCCCATGAGCTCGGCGCCGGCGACGTGAACCGGGCGACGCTCGACCGCTTCGCGCGGCACGGCATCGGCGCGGATCGGCTGATTCTCGAAGGCGGTTCGCCGCGCGCGGAATACTTCGGCGCCTATAACCGCATCGACGTCGCGCTGAGCCCGTTCCCGTACCCGGGCGGCACGACCACGGCCGAAGCGCTGTGGATGGGCGTGCCGGTGCTCGGGATGAAGGGCAGCCGGTTCGTCACGCACATTTGCGAAAGCCTGCTGCACGCGGCGGGCATGGGCGACTGGATCGCGGAAGACGAGGATGCGTACCTCGCGAAGGCCGTCGCGTTCGCGCGCGACCGCGACGGGCTGGCGACGCTGCGTGCAACGCTGCGCGAGCGGGCGCTGGCGTCGCCGCTGTGCGATGCGTCGCGCTTCGCACGCAACCTCGAGGATGCGCTGCACGGCATGTGGGCCTGCTACGCGTCCGGCGAGACGGCGCCCCGGGACGCGTGACGAGCGGGATCGCGCCACGGCAGGAAGCCGCGCTCGCGCATCGTCGGGCCGGCCGCCCGAGATGATCGACGCGGTCGTCGAGCGGGCGACGCGGGCGTAGCCGGTGCGATCAGGCTCGCGTTCCCGCCTGCAGGCGAAAAAAAAGCCGCATTGAAGCGGCTCGACGGTACGGCGACAACGGACCGCTCGACTGGCGGCGTCTTTTAATTCGACGTGCGCGGCGGGCGAGACGCCCGGCCGGTCACAGCATGCCGGCCTTCTGGTACTGGCTCGCGGCCTTGATCCGCTCCCGGGACTGTGCAAATTCCGCAGCCAGGCGGTCTCGGTCCGTCTGCGCATGCTCGGTGATCGACGCGTCGATCGCCATGATCTGCCGCACCTGGTCCAGCACGTCCGGGGTCTGCTCGCCGGACAGGTTCATCAGCAGCGGCGAGCGTTCGTCGACGAGTGCCGCGACGCGCACCCAGTCGCGTGCGTCCGCCGCCGACTGCATGGCACGGGTCAGGTCGAAGGCGCGGGACAGGGTGTCGTTCGTCATGGTTCTGCTCCGAAGGGGGGCGGCCGAGGCTTACTTGTTGTTGGCCATCGCGCCGGCGCTGTTCTGGCCGCCGAACAGCTGGGTCAGGTAGCGGGTGTTGTTCGCCATCGTCGCCATCAGCGTGTTCAGCGCGGTGAACTGCGCATTGTATTGCTTGGTCAACTGGTCCGAGTAGCTCTGCAGCTGCGTCGCCTGACCCTGCACACTCTTCAGATCGGCGTTGATCGCGTTGGTGCGCTGGTCGATCAGGCCGGACGTCTGCGTGTACGAGTTGATGTTCGCATTGAGCGCCTGGGCGATGCCGTTCGTCTGGTTGAAGATCGCCGTCACTGCGGAACCGTTCGACTTGAGCGCGGTGGTCAGCGCGGCGGTGTCGACCGACATCGCGCCGGTCGAGTCCACGTTGATGCCGATGCTGCCGAGCGCATAGGTCGTGCCGCCCGTCGTGACGCCGCTGCTGAGCGTCGTCGCGAGCGTGTTCCTGATCGTGTTCAGCATCGCGTCGCCGAGCAGCGGGCCGGCGGTCTTCGCCGTCGCGTCGTAGCTCGACAGCGATTTCGCGGTATTCACGAAGTTGGTATACGCGGTCGCGAAATTGTTGATCGCGGTCGTCGCCGCGGCCGTGTCCTGCGACAGCGTGACGGTTTGCGTCGTGCCGACCGCGGCTTGCGACAGCGCCAGCGTGACGCCCGTCAGCGCGCCCGACACGTTGTTCGACGCGCTCGACACCGGCGTGCCGTCGATCGTCAGCTTCGCGTCGGCGGCCGGCGTGACCGTCGTGTACCCCGACGTCAGTTTCGAATTGACGCCGGTGCCCGTGATCGAGATCGTGTTGGCCGCGCCGGTGGCATTCGACTGCATCACGAGATGCTGGCCGTCCGAACCGGTGATGACCGACGCGGTGACGCCGGCATTGCCGGACGCGGAGTTGATCGACGACGCGATGTCGGACAGCGACGCGCCGGCCGCCACGTTGACGTTGAACGCGGGATTGCTGCCGAACGTGATGCTCAGCGAGCCGGCCGAGATCGTGTCCGCCGACGTCACGCCGGCCGACGACAGTTTGTTGGCGGTCGCGAGCTGCGTGACATTGACCGAATACGAACCGGCCACCGCGCCGCTGCCGCTCTTGATCGTCGTCGCGATGCCCGTGCCGCTCGCCGTCGCGGCCAGGCTGCCGAGCGCGGTGCCGTCCGAGAGGCCGGTGAGCGCGGTCTGCAGCGCGGACAGCGCGCCCTTCAGCTGGCCGATCGCGGACAGCTGCGTATTGTCGTTCGTCTGTCGGGTCTGCAGGGCCTGCAATTGCCCGGCCGTCTTCGCGTTCACCAGCGTCGTGACGAGCGTATTGACGTCGAGCGTCGAATTGGTCGCGCCGCTGATGATCGATTGACCTGCATTCGCCAGGATGGTGCTGATGTCCGTGCTGCTGACGGGGGTGGTGGCCATGCCGTTGCTCCGGTCGTCCGCGCAATCAACGTGCGCGATGCGGCGGGGCGCCGCGGTTCAATGCAAAGAGGGAGGCGTGCCTCCCTGGAGAATTCCGATCCGGGCGGTTTCGGCGGCGTCGCGATGCGTCGCATGGCGACGCCGCCGTGCCCGGAGGCGGGCGGGCACGTGGCCCGCCGCGGGTGCTGCTCGATTAGCCGAGGAGCTTCAGGACTTGCTGCGGCAGCGAGTTCGCTTGCGCCAGAACCGAGATACCAGCTTGCTGCAGCACTTGCGCCTTGCTCAGGTTCGCCGTTTCCGTCGCGAAGTCCGCGTCGGTGATCTGCGAGCGAGCGGCGGTCATGTTGGTTGCCTGGGTTTGCGTCGTCGAGATCGCAGCCTGGAACGTGTTCTGTGCTGCGCCCAGCGTTGCCTGGAACGTGTTGACTTGCTTCAGTGCCGCGTCGATCGCCGTGATCGCCGATTGCGCGCCCGACTGGGTGGCGACGCTCAGGCTGTTCACGCTCATGCCCGTGCTGTTCCAGTTCGCCGTGCCGAAGTCGACGGTAACGACCTGGTTCGCTGCTGCGCCGATCTGGAACGTGACGCTGCCGGCGCCGCCCAGGATGGTCTGGCTGTTGAACGTCGTTTGCGATGCGACACGGTCGATTTCGCTGAGACGCGTCGTCACTTCAGCTTGCAGGTTCGCGCGGGCGCTCGAATCCAGCGAGCCGTCGCCCGCTTGTTGCGCCAGCGTACGGATACGCTGCAGGTTGTCGACCGTCGATTGCAGCGCGCCGTTGGCGGTCTGGATCATCGAGATGCCGTTGTTCGCGTTTGCAACACCTTGCGTCAGCGCATTGATTGCCGCCGTTTGCGACGTCGAGATCGCCAGGCCTGCTGCATCGTCAGCAGCGGTGTTGATGCGCTTGCCCGACGACAGGCGGTTGATTGCTTGCGACAGTGCGCTTTGCGAGCCCGACAGATTCGTCTGCGTCGTCAGCGAAAGGATGTTGGTGTTGATGTTCAGCATTTGCTTCCTCGTTTTGGAAAATGCCTGAGATACAGACAGGTTCTGATTTCGGCGTGGCGCTTTTTTGCGTCTGGCGCTGCCCGCCTTTCCTGGTTGACGGCGGCACCCGGCGAAAACTTTAGCGGGATGTTTGAGGAAATTCGGGACCGAAGGATCGGTTTCGCCGGGAAGGCGCATGGAGCATGGCGGGCGGCGTGGCGGCCGTGGCGCGAGAATCGCGCGGTTGGGCGGAACGTTTGCCCGCGACCGACAAAAGGGTGGTTTTGTCTGTGATTCCCTGCTATCATGGCGGGCTGAATTGAGATTTTCTGTCACGCCTTTGCCGGTTTCGGCATGTCTGCTGGCAGTCAAACGCGGCGCTGCACGCGGTTGTGAAGCGTACTCGCGGTGCTTTCCGCCTCTCTTTTCCGGCCTCCGAGGCCGTATTTCCGCTCGTTTCGCCTGTTGTGGGGACGCTCGGATGGCCGGTGCGTGGCGCTTGGCCGCTACGTTTTTGACCGTTTAAGCAATTTAGGAACGACATGACGACGATTCTTCTGAAAGAAAACGAGCCGTTCGAAGTGGCGATTCGCCGCTTTCGTCGCGCTATCGAAAAAAATGGCCTGATCGCTGAACTGCGTGAGCGCCAGTCTTACGAAAAGCCGACCGCAGTCCGCAAGCGCAAGAAGGCAGCAGCCGTCAAGCGCCTGCACAAGCGCCTGCGCAGCCAGATGCTGCCGAAGAAGCTCCACTAAGAGCATCTGACGGTTCGTCGCGAAACGGCGGAGTGTGCCTCGAAAGAGGCCGCTCCGCCGTTTTGCTTTTGCGGGCCGGGAAACCCCGGGATCGTTGCCGTGGGTCGGTTTCCGCCGACTGTCCGGCAGCCGGCTGTCGCGCTCCCGCACGCGCGCCCGGGCTTGCGTAAAAACGCAAGTAAGAATCATTCTCATTGGTATAGAATGTCGCGGATCGTATCAACACCCGCCGACCGCGCAACAATTCCATGCCGCGTACAACGGCATCCGGCCTCGCATGATCGGGCCGGACGATCGCCGCGCGGCGCCCGACATCCAATGGACTGCATCCCGTCGAATCGGGGCCGCCGCGCGTGCCGGCCCGCTTTACTTTCGCTGCGCACGCGATGAATGCGTTCCTGCGACCGTTTCTCGTGCGCCTGCACCGCTGGTTCGGGCTCGCCATCGCGCTGTTCCTGTTCGTCGCGGGGCTCACCGGCGCGCTGATTGCGTGGGACCATGAGCTCGACGCGGCGCTGAACCCGGATTTCTATACCGCGCGCAGCGGCGCGGCGCCGCTTGCGCCGCTCGAACTCGCGGCGCGCATCGAGGCCGCCGATCCGCGCGTGCAGGTGACCTATCTGCCGCTCGCGGTCGAACCGGGACACACGCTGCAGGCGGGCGTGATGCCGCGTACCGATCCGGCGACCGGCCGGCCGTACCCACTCGGTTTCAGCCAGATCGCCGTCGATCCCGCGACCGGCGCGGTGCAGGGCCGCCGCGAATGGGGCGCACTGTCGCTCGCACGGCTCGACCTGATGCCGTTCATCTACCGGCTGCACTACTCGCTGTTCCTGCCCGTGTACGGCGGGATCAATTTCGGGTTCTGGGTGATGGGCGTCGTCGGCATCGTGTGGGCGATCGACAGCCTGATCGCGCTCGTGCTCGCGTTTCCGAACCTGAAAAGCTGGCGCAAGTCGTTCGCGTTCCGCGTGCGGCGCGGCGGCTACCCGCTCGTGTTCGACCTGCACCGCTCGGGCGGCGTGTGGGTGTGGGGGCTGCTGCTCGTCGTCGCGGTCACGTCGATCTCGATGAACCTCGCCGTTCCGGTCGTACGCCCGCTGGTGTCGCTGGTTTCGCCGCTCGCCGAAACGCCGTATACGAATCCCGAACATTTCCCGCCGGCCCGGCCGGGCAGCCAGGCGCTGCCGCGCGAACGGATCGTCGAGATCGCACGCTCGGCCGGCCGCGACGCGGGTTTCGCCGCGCCGCCGGGCGCGCTGCTGTTCGCGCCGGCGATGAATGCCTATGCGGTCGGGTTCTTCACGCCGGGCAACGACCATGGCGACGTCGGGCTCGGCAATGCGTGGCTGTACTGGAATGCGGTGACCGGCAAGCCCATCGCGGCGCAGGTGCCGGGCCGCGGTTCGGCCGGCGACCTGTTCATGCAGGCGCAGTTTCCGCTGCACTCGGGGCGGATCGCCGGGGTCGCCGGACGGGCGGTCGTGAGCGTGCTCGGCATCGTGATCGCGATGCTGAGCGTGACGGGCGTCTGCATCTGGGTGAAGAAGCGCAGCGCACGCGCGCGGGCCGCGCGGAGCGCGCGGCCGGTCGTGCCGGCGACGTCGTCGTCGCGCGCCGCGCGGTAAGGGTTAGGCGGCAAGCGGCAACCAGCAAGCAGCACGCGGACGGCGCACCCGCCGCGGGGCAGCGCCGGCGCCACGTTTGCGCCTGCGCCGTCAGCTCGCCTTGCGCCGACGTGCCGGCTGCTTGCCGCCGAGCGCCGCGCACTGCGCGTGGCACCGGCAGCCGGCTTCGTGATCGTTGACCATGCCGGTTGCCTGCATCAGCGCATAGCAGATCGTCGAGCCGACGAACTTGCAACCGTACGCCTTCAACGCCTTGCTGAGCGCGTCGGACTGCCCGGTCGATGCGGGCGCGTCGCGGTACGACTGCCACGCATTCTGGATCGGCGTGTCGCCGACGAACGACCACAGGAACGCGGCGAGCGACCCATGCTCTTCGCGAATGCGCTGCACCGCGCGCGCGTTGGTCACCGCCGATTCGACCTTCGCGCGGTTGCGCACGATGCCCGGGTTCTCCAGCAATTTCTCGATGCGCTTGGGCGTGAAGCGCGCGACGGCATCGACGTCGAAATCGGCGAACGCTTCGCGATAGCCCGCGCGCTTGTTCAGGATCGTCGACCACGACAGCCCGGCCTGCGCGCCTTCCAGGATCAGCATTTCGAACAGGTGGCGATCGTCGTGCGACGGCACGCCCCACTCGGTATCGTGGTAGTGAGCGTCCGCTTCCGTCTTCACCCAGTTGCACCGCTGCGACATCGTCTGCCTCGTTTTCAGTATCGATTCGATCGCGCCAGCATAGCGGAAGCCCTTTTGGCGGGATAGCCGGCCGAACGGCAGATGGGCGCGCGGCGCCGATCCGGTTAAGCTTGGCGCCTGTTCGAATCAGCGGGATGAAGGCATGGCGGCATTACTTTTTGCGATCGGCATCGACGGCGGCGGCACGGGCACGCGCGCGGTGCTGGCCGACCGGCACGGGCGCGAGCTCGCGCAGGGGCGCGGCGGCCCGTCGGGGCTCGGTCTCGGCATCGAGCGCGCATGGGCGTCGATCGGCGCGGCGTGCGCGGACGCGTTTACGCACGCCGGTCTCGCGTTCGACTGGTCGCAGTGCGCGCTTGGCTGCGGGCTCGCGGGCGTCAACAACGCGGCGTGGCTCGCCGCATTCCGCGCGCAGGCGCCGCTCGGCGCGCTCGCGATCGAGAGCGACGCGTATACGACCGTCGTCGGCGCGCATGGCGGCGCGCCGGGGCTCATCGTCGCGCTCGGCACCGGCAGCATCGCGGCGGCGCTCGATGCGGGCGGCGCGTGCCGGATCGCGGGCGGTTTCGGCTTTCCGTCCGGCGACGAGGCGAGCGGCGCGTGGCTCGGCGTGCGCGCGCTCGCCTATGCGCAACAGGCGCTCGACGGCCGCGTGCCGCGCGACGCGTTCGCCACGGCCCTGCTCGCGGAAACCGGCGCGCAGGATCGCGACGCGCTCGTCCAGTGGTCATGCGACGCGAACCAGACAATCTACGCGCGTCTCGCGCCGATCGTGTTCGCGCACCGCACGCATCCGGTCGCGAGCGCGCTGATCGCGCAGGCCGGCGACGAGATCGGCAAGATGATCGACGCGCTCGATCCTCGGCAGGCGCTGCCGGTCGCGCTGTGCGGCGGGCTGGCTGACGCGCTCGCGCCGGCCGTGCCGGCGCGGCACGCCGCCCGGCTGCGCGCGCCGCTCGACGATTCGGCGCATGGCGCGCTGCGGCTCGCGCTGCAGGCGTTACGGGCGACGGAGGGCGGCTGAGCGGAGCGCGAGCGGGGTGGATGCCGCGCCGCAGCGGCACCCCGGGCGGCGCGTGGCCGGCAACCGCCCGGCGCGCCGCCGGGCACGACGTTAGAATGACGCTTCCTCCGTGCCGCGCGCGCCGCTCTCCCGTCCCATGTACAAAGTCATCGCCACCGATCTCGACGGTACGCTGCTGAACAGCGACCACCAGCTGGACCCGTACACGATCGACACCGTGCGCCGGCTCGACCGCGACGGCGTGCAGTTCGTGATCGCCACGGGGCGCCACTATGCGGACGTCGCCGGCATTCGCGACGTGCTCGGCATCCGGCCGTACCTGATCACGTCGAACGGCGCGCGGGTGCATGCGCCGGACGACACGAGGATCCACGCGCAGGACGTCGACGCAGCGATCGTGCGCCGCCTCGTGCAGCCGGAAGTTGTCGGCGCGCACGGCCGCGTGATCGTCAACCTGTTCACCAACGACGGCTGGCTGATCGACCGCGACGCGCCGCACCTGCTCGAATTCCACCAGGATTCGGGCTTCCGGTACGACGTGACCGACATGGCCGCGCACGACGGCGCGGATATCGCGAAGGTGCTGTATATCGGCGAACCGGCCGATCTGGCGGTCGTCGCCGAGCAGATGCGCGTGCAGTTCGGCGATACGCTGTACGTCACGTACTCGCTGCCCGACTGCCTCGAAGTGATGACCGCGAACGTGTCGAAGGGGCGCGCGCTGCGCACGGTGCTCGCGCGGCTCGGCATCGATACCGGCCACTGCATCGCGTTCGGCGACAACATGAACGACATCGACCTGCTCGAAACCGCCGGTCACGCGTTCATGATGAACAACGCGAACCCCGACCTGGTGGCGCGGCTGCCGCACATCCCGCGGATCGGCAACAACTTCGACGCGGGCGTCGCCCGCCACCTGCGCACGCTGTTCTCGCTCGAAGACGACGTCGTCGCGTCCTGAGCATCCGCCCCGGCGCCGTTTCCGTGCGCGGAAATGAAAAACGGGCGCCAGGGGCGCCCGTCGAAATTGCCTGCCTCGTGTTCTTCGACAGCGTGAGGCTCGCTGCTCTGCTCGCTTGACCCCGTAGTGTTTTATTCGCTTGTGCGAGCGGATGCGGGCAGCAGGCCGACGGCGTCGTCACGCCCGGCGACCAGCGGATAGATGATCCCGGCGAGTGCCGCGCCGATCAGCGGCGCGATCCAGAACAGCCAGAGCTGGCCGATCGCGTCGCCGCCGACGAACAGCGCCGGGCCGGTCGAGCGCGCCGGGTTCACCGACGTGTTGGTGACCGGAATCGAGATCAGGTGAATCAGCGTCAGGCACAGCCCGATCGCGATCGGCGCGAAGCCGGCCGGCGCGCGCTTGTCGGTCGCGCCGAGGATCACGAACAGGAAGAAGCCCGTCATCACGACCTCGCAGATGAACGCCGCGGCGAGCGAGTAGTGGCCGGGCGAGCGATCGCCGAAGCCGTTCGTCGCAAAGCCGCTGCCGACCACGTCGAAACCCGGCTTGCCGATTGCGATCAGGTACAGGACGAACGCGCCGAGCGTCGCGCCGACGACCTGCGCGACGATGTACGGCGCGAGATCGCGTGCCGGGAAGCGGCCGGCGACCGTCAGGCCGACGCTGACCGCCGGATTCAGGTGGCAACCCGAGATGTGGCCGATTGCGAATGCCATCGTCAGCACGGTCAGGCCGAAGGCGAGTGCGACGCCGGCGAAGCCGATGCCGAGGCCCGGAAAGGCGGCGGCCAGCACGGCGCTTCCGCACCCGCCGAGCACCAGCCAGAACGTGCCGAATACCTCTGCAGCGAGACGCTGAGAAAGATTCATGTAAGGACCTCGTCCAGGTGGGTTGAAGACCCGGGGCGACGCAACGGATTTATTGCGCTACCGGGAATTGGTCTGGATTATAGGAAATGAATCGGGCCCCGGAGGGTAAACGATTGTTAAATTTGAATGGCTGGCGAATGCCTTTTATTAGAATAAGTCCGCATTCTCGATATAGGCGATTCGGTTAAAGATGGCAGCATTAATTTCGAAGGGCAGGGCGGCAGTGCGGATGACGTAACGGATGTTGGTGTCCCGGCTGGATTCGCCGGGGCCGCATCATCGAAAAGGGGAGTCGAAAAATGTCTCAATACGCGAAACTCAAGGCGCAGATCGCCGATCTGCAAGCCCAGGCGGACGACGTGCGGCGCCAGGAAGTGGCGGCGGTGATCGCCGATGTCCAGCGCATGATTGCCGAATATGGCCTGACAGCCCAGGATCTGGGCTTCGCGGAGCGAGCGCGGCGCGGGCGTCCGCCGAAGAAGGCGCCGCTGCCGCCGAAATACCGCGATCCGAAGTCGGGTGCAACCTGGAGCGGGCGCGGCAAGCCGCCGAATTGGATCGTCGGCAAAAACCGCGATCGTTTCCTGATCGAGTGACGGAAAGCCAAATGGAAAGAGCCGCATCGACGATGCGGCTCTTTGTTTTTGCGCGCCGATTTCCGCGCGGATTTACCGCCGATTTCCGCGCGGATTTCCGTGTCAGGCGCCCGCGACCCGGCGCAATGCCGGTTGCTTGGTGGCCGCGCAAAGCGATTCGTAGCTCTCGACGTAGCGCTGCGCCATCGCCTTCGAGCTGAAGCGCGTGTCGAAACGCGCGCGGATCGCGGTGCGCGACAGGCTGTCGATCCGGTGCAGCGCGCCGACCGCGCCCTGCACGTCCTCGACGATGAAGCCGGTCACGCCGTCCTCGATCACTTCCGGCACCGAGCCGCGGTTGAACGCGACGACCGGCGTGCCGCAGGCCATCGCCTCGATCATCACCAGGCCGAACGGCTCCGGCCAGTCGATCGGGAACAGCAGCGCCTTCGCGCCGGACAGGAACGCGGGCTTTTGCGCTTCGTTGATCTCGCCGATGAATTCGACATGCGCCTGGCCGAGCAGCGGCTCGATCACTTCCTTGAAGTAGTCGGCGTCGGCCTTGTCGACCTTCGCGGCGATCTTCAGCGGCAGCCCGCTTTGCGCGGCGATCCGGATCGCGGTGTCGACACGCTTTTCGGGACAGATCCGGCCGAGGAACGCGAGGTATTCGGGCTTCACGTCCGGCTGCGGCGTGAGCAGCGTGTCGGGCAGCCCGTGGTACACGGTGCCGGCCCACGCGGCCTGCGGCAGCGGCTTGCGCTGGTTGTTCGAGATCGACACGACCGGCGAATCCGGGAACGCGTCGAACACCGGCTGCAACTCCGGCAGGTCGAGACGGCCGTGCAGCGTCGTCACGTAGGGCGTGTCGAGGCGCGACATCAGCGGGAACGGCAGGTAGTCGAGGTGAAAGTGCAGCACGTCGAATTCGTGCGCGACCCGCGCGACCTGCTCGAGGAGCCGCATGTGGGGCGCCATCGAATCGCGGACCGACGGGTCGAGCCGCAGCGCGCGCGGCCACGCCGCCTCGAGACGGGCCGACGTGACGGAGTCGCCGCTGGCGAACAGCGTCACGTCGTGGCCGAGTTCGACGAGCGCCTCGGTGAGGTAGGACACGACTCGCTCGGTGCCGCCGTAGAGTTTCGGCGGAACGGCTTCGTAAAGCGGCGCGATCTGGGCAATTCGCATGGGGGTTTCTCCTGTGTCGATCCGAGCGCGCGACGGCGCCGATGCGGATCCCTTACAAGGTTGCGGAACTTGCCGACGCACGCGGTTCGCGATACGTGGCCGGGCCCTGGGCGGGGTGCGCGGAGCGCCGGACGGCAAGCTGCGGGGCGGGCCGGCACGGCTCGCGCCGCCGCCCATTGGAGTCCATTATCGATATCGCCCTGAGGGGTTCGAGTGTTTTTTCAAACACTTAAGGCTTGTTACACGATGAAATACGCGAAAACCCCGACAAAAAGGGCACGGAATCGCGAATCGCGACAGCCGTAACTATTGTTGCGCTATCGTGAAAAACCACTATAATTTTTACCGATCCGATTGCCGGCGCCCTGCCGGCAAGCCTTACGCCACCGGCGCGACGGCGATCGGACCCTTTCGCAACCGAATCCGCGTTGCAACCCGTTTTCCCGATGGCTCCTTTCAATTCGCCTTGTCGGAAAAATTCCTACACGGTTTACAGACAAATCCTGCATGGCATACGCCACTTCGCTGATACCGACATAAATCCCGTTTGGCCAAAATTCGCCCTGTAAGACTATAAACGAGCCGACTGAGCGCCCAGTGCGCGCTGATCGAGCAAACGTTTTCATAACATGAATGGCCAAAGCACAGCTTTTTAACGGGGGAATCATGAGCGCTACCAGTGAAATGCTCAGTGAGATCAAAGAGGTCAACCTGTCGTACCTCCTCCTCGCGCAGCGACTGCTGCGGGAAGACAAGGCGATGGGCATGTTTCGCATGGGCATTTCCCAGGAACTCGCCGACGTGCTCGCCAACCTCACGCTCGCCCAGACCGTGAAGCTGGCCGCGTCGAACCAGATGCTGTGCCGCTTCCGCTTCGATGATCACGCGCTGCTGTCGTCGCTCGCCGACAAGGGCCGCAGCGATGTCGTCGCGCACGCCCACTCGGCCATCCTGATGGCCGGGCAGCAGGTCGAAGGCGTCCGCTGATCCATCCCGCCTTGCGTGTGTCCCGGCGTGCCGCGCCGGCCGGCAGCGTATTGGCCATTCATTCGCATAACGTCAAGCGGACGGTTATCACCATGGCAAGCAAAAGCGTCGTGATCGAGGTGAAGGAAATCACCCTCGCCATCGAACTCATCGAACTGGGCGCCCGGCTGCAGCTGCTGGAGGCGGAGACGAGCCTGTCGCGGGACCGTCTGATCAAGCTGTACAAGGAACTGAAGGGCGTATCGCCGCCGAAGGGGATGCTGCCGTTCTCGACCGACTGGTTCATGACGTGGCAGCCGAACATCCACTCGTCGCTGTTCTACAACATGTATCGGTTCATGCAGGACCACGGCCGCTGCGACCCGATCCAGTCGATCGTGAAGGCGTACCGGCTGTATCTGGAGCACGTGAACCTGTCCGGCGACGAGGCCGCGCTGAGCCTCACGCGGGCGTGGACGCTGGTGCGCTTCTTCGATTCGGGGATGCTGCAGATGACGCCGTGCACGCGCTGCGGCGGCCACTTCGTCGCCCATGCGCATGATCCGCATCAAGGTTTCGTGTGCGGCCTGTGCCAGCCGCCGTCGCGTGCCGGCAAGACCCGCAAGGCCGCCGCCGCGCGCGCCGAACTGGCCGCCGCCGTGGCCTGAGCTCGGCCGGGCGGGCCGCGAGCGACGTCCGCGCGCCGCGCGAATCGTCCGCGCATTGCTGGTAAACACCGTCGGGCTGCCGCCGGGCGGCCGCGAAAGTTTTCCTGCCGACTGCCGTAAACCTGTTTAACGGCGGTCTTCCCGCCGGTCTTTCGTGAGGGACAGGCAGTGCTGATTATCGTGGGAACACTCGTGACGCTGTTGTCCGTCTTCGGCGGTTATGCGCTGGCAGGCGGGCATCTGGGCGCGCTGATCCAGCCCATCGAGATCCTGATGATCGTGGGCGCCGGCGTCGGCGCGTTCATCCTCGGCAACGGCGGCAAGACCATCAAGGCCACGCTGCGCGTGCTGCCGACGCTCTTCAAGGGCTCGAAATACACGAAGGACGTGTATATGGAGCTGATGGCGCTTCTTTACGTGCTGCTCGCGAAGGCACGCAAGGAGGGCACGCTGACGCTCGAGGCCGACATCGACGATCCGGAAAAGAGCCCGATCTTCACGCAATACCCGAAGATCCTCGCCGATCACCACATCGTCGAATTCCTGACCGACTACCTGCGCCTGATGGTGGGCGGCAACATGAACGCGTTCGAGATCGAAAGCCTGATGGACGAGGAGATCGAGACGCACCACACGGAAGGCGAAGGCCCCGCGCACGCGCTGATGCGCGTCGGCGACGCGATGCCGGCGTTCGGGATCGTCGCGGCCGTGATGGGCGTCGTGCACACGATGGCGTCGGCCGACAAGCCGCCCGCGGTGCTCGGCGCGATGATCGCGCAGGCGCTGGTCGGCACGTTCCTCGGGATCCTGCTGTCGTACGGGCTGATCGGGCCGCTCGCGAGCCTCGCGGAGCAGCGGGTGGCCGAGTCGACCAAGATGTTCCAGTGCATCAAGGTGACGATCCTCGCGACGCTGAACGGCTATGCGCCGGCGATCGCGGTCGAGTTCGGCCGCAAGGTGCTGTTCTCGACCGAGCGTCCGTCGTTCTCCGAGCTCGAAGAGCACGTGCGCCGCGTGAAGGCCAAGTGAGGCGGAGCGAACGATGAGCAAGAGCAAGGATCGCGCGATCGTCGTCAAGCGGGTGGCCCCGGCGAAGAAGGGCCACCACGGCGGCGCATGGAAGCTCGCGTACGCGGACTTCATGACCGCGATGATGGCGTTCTTCCTGCTGATGTGGCTGCTGAGCTCGGTCACGCCGGTGCAGCTGAAGGGGATCGCCGAATATTTCAACATGCCGCTGAAGGCCGCGATTCTCGGCAGCGGCGACCGCAGCTCGCAGGATTCCAGCATCATCAACGGCGGCGGCCGCGACCTGTCGAGCACGGATGCCGGCACGCTGCGCCGCACCGACGGCACGACGTCGCTCGCCGAGCGCCTCGCGAAGGCGGGCGACGAGCATTCGCGGTCGCAGGCGGAGGGCGCACAGGACCGGCTCGAGCAGACGCGCCTGCACGACCTGCAGATCAAGCTGATGGCCGCGATCGAGGCCAATCCGACGCTGCGCCAGTTCAAGCAGCAGATCCGCATCGATTCGACGCTGATGGGGCTGCGCATCGAGATCGTCGATTCGCAGAAGCGGCCGATGTTCGCGATGTCGAGCGACCACGTCGAGCCGTACATGCGCGACATCCTGCGCGAGATCGGCAAGACGCTGAACGACGTGCCGAACCGGATCATCGTCCAGGGCCACACCGACGCCGTGCCGTACGCGGGCGGCGAGGGCGGCTACAGCAACTGGGAGCTGTCGGCCGATCGCGCGAACGCATCGCGCCGCGAGCTGATCTCCGGCGGCATGGACGAGGCGAAAGTGCTGCGCGTGCTGGGCCTCGCGTCGACGCAGAACCTGAACAAGGCCGATCCGCTCGATCCGGAAAACCGCCGGATCAGCGTGATCGTGCTGAATCGCAAATCCGAAGAAGCGCTGATGCGCGACGACGCGACGACGACGACGCTGTCCGCCGACGCGGCCGGCTCGAAGCTGCTCGCGCAGCAGCTCGGCGGCCCGACGCCGGCGGCGCGCCCGGTCGTGGCGAGCGCCGTCGCCGTGGCGCCGAAACCCTGACGTTTCCGAGACAGACATGATCCGAACCATTCTCGCCATCGACGACTCCGCGACCATGCGTGCGCTGCTGCAGGCCACGCTGGCGCAGGCCGGCTACGACGTGACGGTGGCGCCGGACGGCGAAGCCGGCTTCGACATGGCGGCGACGACGCCGTACGACCTGGTCCTGACCGACCAGAACATGCCGCGCAAGAGCGGGCTCGAGGTGATCGCCGCGCTGCGCAAGCTGACCGCGTACGCGGACACGCCGATCCTCATCCTGACGACCGAAGGCAGCGACGCGTTCAAGGACGCCGCACGCGACGCGGGTGCGACCGGCTGGATCGAAAAGCCGATCGACCCGGGCGTGCTGGTCGACCTGGTCGCCACGCTGTCCGAGCCGGCTGCCTCCTGACATGAACGCGACGATTTCAACCGGTGACCGGGCATGACTCTCGACATCACTCAGTTCTACCAGACCTTTTTCGACGAAGCGGACGAGCTGCTCGCGCAGATGGAGCAGCTGCTGCTGAACCTCGACGTCGATGCGCCCGATCCCGAGGATCTGGCGGCGATCTTCCGCGCCGCGCATTCGATCAAGGGCGGCGCGGCGACGTTCGGCTTTTCCGCGCTGACCGATACGACGCACATCCTCGAATCGCTGCTCGACCGTGCGCGCAACCATGAGCTGACGCTGACCAAGGAGATGGTCGACGCGTTCCTGGAAACCAAGGACGTGCTGTCCGACCAGCTCGTCGACTACCGCGCGAGCGCCGAGCCGGACGCGGCCGCCGCCGCGGCGATCTGCGCGAAGCTCGAACGGCTGAAGGCCGAAAGCGGTGCGGGCGCGCCTGCGCCGGCCGCGCCTACGCCGGCCGCGCCTACGCCGGCCGCGCCGGTTGCCGCCGCCGTCGCGCCGGCTGCCGCGCCCGCCGTCGGCGACGACCGGGCGCCCGACCATGTGGTCGAGCAGGCCGTCGCGGCCGCGCATCCGGCGGCCGACGCCGATGCCGGCGCCGACGGCCCGCACCTGAAGATCACGCTGGTCGGCGTCGACGCGAAGGACCAGGCGCTGCTCACCGAAGAACTCGGCAACCTCGGCCGGATCGTCGGCCGCGAGGAAGTGGGCGCGGACCTGACGCTGTGGGTCGAATCGGACGTGCCGTCCGACGACATCGTCGCGGTGTGCTGCTTCGTGATCGACGAAAGCCAGATCCGCGTCGGGCGCGGCACGGCGCCGGCTGCCCAGGCGGCGCCGGCCGTCGCGCCGGCCGCCGCGACCGTGGCTGCCGAACCGGCCGCCGCCGCGCAGCCCGCGCGCGTCGAGGTGTTCGCGCCGCAGGCCGCCGCGCCGCAACCGGCTGCCGCGGCGCCCGCTACGGCTCCGGCCGCCGCAGTGCAGCCGCAGTCGCAACCCCCCGCTCAACCGCAGCCGGCCGATCACGCGGCGCCGGCCGCCGCCGCGCATCACGACGACAAGCGCGCGCGCCCGGCCGCCGCGGCGGCAGGCGGCGCCGAAGGCAGCTCGATCCGCGTCGGCGTCGAGAAGGTCGATCAGCTGATCAACCTCGTCGGCGAACTGGTGATCACGCAGGCGATGCTGGCCGAGACGGCCAGCGCGTTCGATCCGGCGCTGCACGACCGCCTGTTCAACGGGATGGCGCAGCTCGAGCGCAACGCGCGCGACCTGCAGGAAGCGGTGATGTCGATCCGCATGATGCCGATGGACTACGTGTTCAGCCGCTTCCCGCGGCTCGTGCGCGACCTCGCCGGCAAGCTCGGCAAGCAGGTCGAACTGGTCACGTTCGGCCAGGCGACCGAACTCGACAAGAGCCTGATCGAACGGATCATCGATCCGCTCACGCACCTGGTGCGCAACAGCCTCGACCACGGGATCGAAACCGTCGACAAGCGCGTCGCCGCCGGCAAGGATGCGGTCGGCCAGCTCGTGCTGTCGGCCGCGCATCACGGCGGCAACATCGTGATCGAGGTGAGCGACGACGGCGCGGGCCTGAACCGCGAGCGGATTCTCGCGAAGGCCGCGAAGCAGGGCATGCAGATCTCCGAGAACATCAGCGACGACGAAGTGTGGCAGCTGATCTTCGCGCCGGGCTTTTCGACCGCCGAGACGGTGACCGACGTGTCGGGCCGCGGCGTCGGGATGGACGTCGTGAAGCGCAACATCCAGTCGATGGGCGGCCACGTCGAGATCTCGTCGCAGGCGGGCCGCGGCACGACCACGCGGATCGTGCTGCCGCTCACGCTCGCGATCCTCGACGGGATGTCGGTCAAGGTGGGCAGCGAGATCTTCATCCTGCCGCTGAACTTCGTGATGGAGTCGCTGCAGCCGTCGAACGACGACATCTACACGGTCGGCAACGGCGAACGCGTGGTGCGCGTGCGCGGCGAATACCTGCCGCTCGTCGCGCTGCACGAGGTGTTCTCGGTCGACGACGCGCGCACCGACCCGACGCAGGGGATCGTCACGATCATGGAAACCGAGGGGCGTCGTTTCGCGATGCTGATCGACGAACTGGTCGGCCAGCAGCAGGTGGTCGTGAAGAACCTCGAAACCAACTACCGCAAGGTGCACGGCATCTCGGCGGCGACCATCCTCGGCGACGGCAGCGTCGCGCTGATCGTCGACGTCGCGGCGCTGAACCGCGAAACCCGTGCGATGCACGGCGCCCGAGCCGGCGCCGAGCTCGCCGTCTTCTGACTCTCGCCATTCAACCGATTGGGGGCAAACGTGTCTGCTGAAGTCCAAATGATCAATACGGCCGCGGCGAATGCGGCGGCGACCAGCCGCCGCGACGCCGAACACGGCGATGCGACGGGCCAGGAATTTCTCGTCTTCACGCTCGGCGACGAGGAATACGGGATCGACATCCTGAAAGTGCAGGAAATCCGCGGCTACGACAGCGTCACGCGGATCGCGAACGCGCCCGAGTTCATCAAGGGCGTGATCAACCTGCGCGGGATCATCGTGCCGATCGTCGACATGCGGATCAAGTTCCACCTCGGCCGCGTCGAGTACGACCACCAGACCGTCGTGATCATCCTGAACGTGTCGAACCGCGTGGTCGGGATGGTGGTCGACGGCGTGTCGGACGTGCTGACGCTGCAGACCGACCAGATCATGCCGGCGCCGGAATTCGGCGCGACGCTGACGACCGAGTACCTGACGGGCCTCGGCACGGTCGACGGCCGGATGCTGATCCTGATGGACATCGAGAAGCTGATGTCGAGCCGGGAAATGGCGCTGATCGAGACGCTCGGCGGGTAAGCGCGCCGCGCGCGCAGCAATTTCGGGAGAATCTGCAATGTTGCATAACTGGTCGATCCGCACGACGCTCACGGCGGTCGGACTCATCCTCGTGTGCCTGACCGCCGCGGTCGGCGGGCTCGGCCTCTACGCGCTCGATCACGCGAGCCGCTCGCTCGACGAGATCGCGCACGTCGACCTGCCGGCGATCCACACGCTCGACGACACGGCCGCGCAGCTGCTGCGCTCGCGCGTCGCGCTCGATCGCTTTCGTACGCTGACCGAAGGCGGCAATGCGGCCGACGCGGCGAAGGTGCTCGACCGCGCGCAGGAGCTGTATGCGAAGTCGAACCAGAACTGGCAGGCGTTCCAGTCGACGCCGAAGCTCGGGGTCGATCAGGCGCTGCTCGACGAGCTCGCCGCACGCTACACGACGATCGTGAAGGAAGGCGTCGAGCCCGAGTTCGCCGCGGCGCGCGCGGGCGACATGGCCGCGTACCACGCGGTCGCGGACACGAAGATCAGCCCGATGTTCGTCGCGTTCGACCAGACGGCGGCGGCCGTGATCGCCGCGCTGCAGAAGCGCGCGCAAGACCGTCAGACCGAGACGCAGTCGCAGATCTCGATGATGATCGCGCTGATCGCGGCCGGCATCGCGATCGCGTTCGTCGTCGTGATCGCGATCCGCTTCGTGCTGCGCGGGCTGATCGTCCAGCCGATCGAGGACGCGATCGCGCATTTCGAGCGCATTGCCGGCGGCGACCTCACGCAGCCGGTGAACGCCTCCAGCACGAACGAGATCGGCCGCCTGTTCGGCGGCATCAAGCGGATGCAGGACGCCGTCACGACGATGGTGCAGGCCGTGCATCGCGGCACCGAATCGATCGACGTCGGCGCGCGCGAGATCGCGACCGGCAACATCGACCTGTCGCAGCGCACCGAGGAGCAGGCCGCGTCGCTGCAGGAAACCGCGTCGAGCATGGAGCAACTGACGGGCACCGTGCGGCAGAACGCGGAGAACGCGCGGCAGGCGAGCCAGCTCGCGGTGAACGCGTCGGACATCGCGACCCAGGGCGGCGACGTGGTCGGCCAGGTCGTGTCGACGATGCAGGACATCGCGGCGAGCTCGGGCAAGGTCGTCGACATCATCGGCACGATCGAAGGGATCGCGTTCCAGACCAACATCCTCGCATTGAACGCGGCCGTCGAAGCGGCGCGGGCCGGCGAGCAGGGCCGCGGCTTCGCGGTGGTCGCGGGCGAGGTGCGCTCGCTCGCGCAGCGCAGCGCGAGCGCCGCGAAGGAAATCAAGCAGCTGATCGGCGATTCGGCCGAGAAGGTCGACAGCGGGTCGGCGCTCGTCGCGCGCGCCGGCTCGACGATGGAAGAGATCGTGCAGGCCGTGCGCCGCGTGACCGACATCATGGGCGAGATCAGCGCCGCGTCCGACGAGCAGTCGACCGGCATCGAGCAGGTCAATCGCGCGGTCGGCCAGATGGATGCGGTCACGCAGCAGAACGCGGCGCTCGTCGAGCAGGCGGCGGCCGCGGCCGCGTCGCTCGAGGAGCAGACGCGCCAGATGAAGGCGATCGTGTCGGGCTGGCGCGTCGCGGGCGGCATCGCGCTCGCGCCGGCGCGCAGCGTCGCGCGGCCGGTCGCGCACGAACCGGCGGCGCTGCCGTCGGCGTCGCGCCACGATGCGCCGGTCGCCGCGCTGCCGGCGCCGCAGGCTGCGGCCCAACCGGCGGCACGGCGCGCCGCGCCGGCGTCGCGTGCGGCTGCGTCGGGCGCCGCGGCCGCCGCGTCCGAACCGACGCGTGCGGCCGAGGCCGCCGCGCGGACGCAAAAGGATGCACCGGCCGCCCGTGGCGCCGCCGCCGCGGGCGGCTACGGCCCGCGTCTCGCGAAGACGGCCGCGCCGGCGGACAAGCCGGCCGCGAAGCCCGCGCTCGTGCGCCCGGCGCTGAACGGCGAGAAGCCGGCGCTGGCGTCAGCCGGCGCGTCCGACGACGACTGGGAGACCTTCTAAGCCATGCAGCACGCGCGCGCGCCGTTTCGACCCGATGCACCGGATGCCTCGCCTCGCGCGGGCGAGCCGGGGCGCGACTTCGCGTTCACCGGTGCGGATTTCGCACGCATCCGCGCGCTGATCCATCAACGCGCGGGCATCTCGCTGTCCGAGCACAAGCGCGACATGGCCTATAGCCGGCTCGCGCGACGGCTGCGGGCGCGCGGCCTCGACACGTTCCGCGACTACCTCGACCTGCTCGAGCAGGAAGACGATCCGCTCGAATGGGAAGCGTTCACCAACGCGCTGACCACCAACCTGACCGCGTTTTTCCGCGAGTCGCACCATTTCCCGATCCTGGCGGAATTCGTGAAATCGCGGCCGGCGCCGGTCTCGGTCTGGTGCTCGGCGGCGTCGACCGGCGAGGAGCCGTACTCGATCGCGATCACGCTGATCGAGGCGCTCGGCGACGCGGCCGCGCGCAGCGCGACGATCCTCGCGACCGATCTCGACACGCAAGTGCTCGCGAAGGCCGAAGCCGGCATCTACACGTACGACCAGGTCAAGCACCTGTCGCCGGAGCGGCTCAAGCGCTTCTTCCTGAAGGGCACGGGCGCGCAGGCCGGCCGCGTGAAGGTGCGCCCCGAGCTGCGCGCGATGATCCGCTTCGAGCAGCTGAACCTGACCGATGCGGACTACGGGATCGCGAAGCCGTTCGACGCGATCTTCTGCCGCAACGTGATGATCTATTTCGACAAGCCGACGCAGGGGCAGGTGCTGTCGCGCTTCGAGCCGCTCGTGAAGCCGGGCGGGCTGCTGTTCGCCGGCCATTCGGAGAACTTCACGTACGTGACGCAGGCGTTCCGGCTGCGCGGGCAGACGGTGTACGAACTGACGCGCGACGCCGAGCAGGGTGCGCGCTCGCGCGGCGCGCAGGCGAGCGCGGCGGCCGCGATGCCGTCGCCCGCGCGCGCGCGGGCCGCAGGCGGCGCGCCGGCTCTTGGAGAGCGCGGATGAGCGCACTGCCGATCGCGACCAATCGCTACTTCGACAACCACTTCGAGCGCCCCGGCGTGAAGCTGTTGCCGAACGAGTTCTACACGACCGCCGAGGACATGGTGCTGATGACCGTGCTCGGCTCGTGCGTCGCCGCGTGCCTGCACGACCCGTACGCGGGCATCGGCGGGATGAACCATTTCATGCTGCCGGACGACGGCGCCGATCCGGGCGCGGCCGCGTCGGAATCGATGCGCTACGGCGCGTATGCGATGGAAGTGCTGATCAACGAGCTGATCAAGGCCGGCGGGCGCCGCGAGCGCTTCGAGGCGAAGGTGTTCGGCGGCGCGGCCGTGCTGGCCGGGATGACGACGATCAACATCGGCGATCGCAACGCGGATTTCGTGCGCCGCTATCTGGCGCTCGAGCGCATCCGCATCACCGCGGAAGACCTGCAGGGCGTGCATCCGCGCAAGGTCGCGTTCATGCCGCACAGCGGGCGCGCGATGGTGAAGAAACTGCGGCTGCAGGTGCCGGGCGTGACCGAGCGCGAAGCCGCGCTCGCGCGCGAGGCCGAGCGCGCCCGTCGCGCGCACGTCGAGCTGTTTGCCGCGAAGCGGCCTGCCGCGCCGCAGCCGGCGCGTCCGCGCATCGAGCTGTTCGGCGGGCGCGGCGCCGCGCCGGCCGGCGGCGGTAGCGCGGCCGCGGCCGCCGCCGCGCGGACGGCGACCCTATCAAGAAAGCAGGAGGCATGACCGCAGTGCAGAAGATCAAAGTGTTGTGCGTCGACGATTCGGCGCTGATCCGCAGCCTGATGACCGAGATCATCAACAGCCAGCCCGACATGACGGTGGTCGCGACCGCGCCCGATCCGCTCGTCGCGCGCGAGCTCATCAAGCAGCACAACCCCGACGTGCTCACGCTCGACGTCGAAATGCCGCGCATGGACGGGCTTGACTTCCTCGAGAAGCTGATGCGCCTGCGGCCGATGCCGGTCGTGATGGTGTCGTCGCTGACCGAGCGCGGCTCCGAAATCACGCTGCGCGCGCTCGAACTCGGCGCGGTGGATTTCGTCACGAAGCCGCGCGTCGGGATTCGCGACGGGATGCTCGACTACGCGGAGAAGCTCGCGGACAAGATCCGCGCGGCGTCGCGCGCGCGCGTGCGCCAGGCGCCGCAGCCGCAGGCCGTCGCGCGCACGGCGGACAGCGCCGCGGCCGCGCCGATGATCAACAACCCGCTCGTCAGTACCGAGAAGCTGATCATCATCGGCGCGTCGACGGGCGGCACCGAGGCGATCCGCGAAGTGCTGACGCCGCTGCCGCCGGACGCGCCGGCCGTGCTGATCGCGCAGCACATGCCGCCGGGCTTCACGAAATCGTTCGCGCAGCGGCTGAACGGCCTGTGCCGGATCGCGGTGAAGGAAGCCGAGCACGGCGAACGCGTGCTGCCGGGCCATGCGTACATCGCGCCGGGCCATGCGCACCTGTTGCTCGCGAGAAGCGGCGCGAACTATATTGCGCAACTGTCGGACGAGCCGCCGGTGAACCGGCACCGCCCGTCGGTCGACGTGCTGTTCCGCTCGGCGGCGACGCATGCGGGCAAGAACGCGATCGGCGTGATCCTCACCGGGATGGGCCGCGACGGCGCGGCCGGCCTGCTGGAAATGAAACGCGCGGGCGCTTACACGTTCGCGCAGGACGAGGCGAGCTGCATCGTGTTCGGGATGCCGCGCGAGGCAATCGCGCTCGGCGGGGCGGACGAGGTCGCGCCGCTCGCCGACATGAGCCGCCGCGTGATGGCGCGCCTGGCGACGATGGGCGACCGCGTGCAGCGCGTGTGAATGGACTGTCACGGGGCGCGTGCCACGATACGCGTCCCGACGGAAACGAATCTGGAAAGGAACGACGATGGACAAGAGCATGAAAATCCTGGTGGTGGACGATTTCCCGACGATGCGCCGGATCGTCCGCAACCTGCTCAAGGAACTGGGCTACACGAACGTGGATGAGGCCGAGGACGGCGCGGCCGGCCTCGCGCGGCTGCGCGGCGGCGGCTTCGACTTCGTGATCTCGGACTGGAACATGCCGAACCTCGACGGTCTCGCGATGCTCAAGGAGATCCGCGCGGACGCGACGCTCACGCATCTGCCGGTGCTGATGGTCACGGCCGAGTCGAAGAAGGAGAACATCATCGCGGCCGCGCAGGCCGGCGCGAGCGGCTACGTCGTGAAACCGTTCACGGCCGCGACGCTCGACGAGAAGCTGAACAAGATCATCGACAAGATGGCCAAGGCCGGGAGCTGAACGTGAACGAGCCGATCCATGCGGCGCTTGCCGGCGCGGCGGTCAATGCCGACGGCCATGCCGAAGGCGCCGATTACGCGAGCGACCGGATCCTCGCGCGCATCGGCCACGTCACGCGCACGCTGCGCGATTCGATGCGCGAGCTCGGGCTCGACAAGCATGTCGAGCGCGCGGCGGAAGCCGTGCCCGATGCGCGCGACCGGCTGCGCTACGTCGCGACGATGACCGAACAGGCCGCGGTGCGCGTGCTGAATGCGATCGAGATCGCGAAGCCGATGCAGGAGCGCGTGCAGAACGAGGCCGAGGCGCTTGACGCACGCTGGGCGCAGTGGTACGCCGCGCCGATCGAGCACGCGGAAGTGCGCGAGCTGATGGACGACACGCGGGCGTTCCTGCGCACGCTGCCCGAATCGACGGCGGCGACCCGCGCACAACTGCTCGAGATCATGCTTGCGCAGGATTTCCAGGATCTGACGGGGCAGGTGATCAAGAAGATCATGGACATGGTCTACCTGATCGAGCAGCAGCTCCTCACCGTGCTCGTCGAGAACATCGCGCCGGAGCGGCGCGAGCAGTTCGCGGCCACCGCGGCGGCATTCGCGGCCGAAGCGATGAGCGCGACCGGCAGCCCCGAATCGCTGCTGAACGGCCCGCAGATCGCGCCGGAAGGCAAATCCGACGTCGTTCAGGACCAGGGGCAGGTCGACGACCTGCTCGCGAGCCTCGGCTTCTGATCCTGCCGGTGCGCATCGCGCGTCCCATTGCCGGGCGCCCCGTTCCGCGGGGCCGGCCGACGCGCGCATGCCCCGTTCCCGCCTCGTTTCCCCTCGCCCGGCGCCGCTGCGCGGCGCAGCGTGATCCTGCGTCGAATTGACACTTCGACACACTCCGCAGGCATACTACGCGTCAGCAGCAACGTAGCGTCATTCGTACGATTCATCAGTGGGCAGACGGCGCGGGCCGATGGCGGCGCCGTCGGCACCGAAGCCAGTCCCTTGGGGGGGAACGTGAAGCTGAAACGCTTGGGCTGGACCGTCGCGCACGCGACGGCTGCAATGGGTGTGCTGTGGGCCGTCCACGCACACGCGGAACTGGGCGGCGCGCCGATGTCGCCGCCGGCGGACGATCAGGCCGCCACCGTGCGCGCGCTGCAGCGCGCGATGCGCTCGGCGGACGGCGTGCAGACGAGCACGGCCGCCTATACCGTCCGCGAGATCACGCTCGGATCGGGCACCGTCATCCACGAATACACGTCGGCCGCCGGCAGCGTGTTCGGCCTCGCGTGGCGCGGGCCGACGATGCCGGATCTCGCGTCGCTGCTCGGCAGCTATTTCCCGCAGTACACCGCCGGCGTCCAGGCGGCGCACCGGGCGCGCGGCTGGCGTGCGCCGGTGGCCGTCGAGACGAGCGGCCTCGTGATCCGGACGGGCGGCCACATGGGCGCCTTCTCCGGCCAGGCATGGCTGCCGTCGGCGCTGCCGACCGGCGTGGCCGGCACCGATATCCAGTGACAGCGGGAGAGCGATCTTGAGCATGACTCGTACATTCAAGCGCTGGTTCGGCGTGCTGGGCCTCCTGGCCGCGACGGCCGTGCTCGTGACGGCCTGCGGCGGCGGCGATGACGGCGGCGGCAGTTCGGGCAACAACGGCAATACCGGCAACAGCGGCTCCGACGGCAACAGCGGCAACACGGCCGTCGTCACGGTCGCCGCCGGCGCCGCGAACGTGATCAACATCCCGACCATCAGCGTGAAGGTTTGCGTGCCGGGCACGTCGAACTGCCAGATCGTCAACAACGTGCTCGTCGATACCGCGTCCTACGGGCTGCGGCTCGTCGGCAGCGCGGTGGCCGGCGTGCACGACAGCCTGCCGCAGGTGAAGAGCGGCGGCGCGCCGGTCGCCGAATGCGGCAAGTTCGTGTCGAGCTACACGTGGGGCTCGGTGCGCACCGTCGACCTGTCGATCGGCACCGAGCAGGCCGCGTCGCTGCCCGTGCAGATCATCGGCGACCTCGGCACGACGAACGTGCCGAGCTCGTGCACGAACGGCGGCGCGTCGGCCAACTCGACGAGCGCGCTCGGCGCGAACGGGATCCTCGGCATCGGGCCGGCGCCGTACGACTGCGGCACGACCTGCGCGACGTCGACGTCGACGAGCAACAACTACTACGCGTGCCCGAACGGCGACAACGCGAGCTGCGCCGTCACGCTCGTGCCGCTCGCGCAGCAGGTGGCCAACCCGGTGCATCGGTTCGCGAACAACGACGGCGTGAGCGTGCAGATGCCGGCCATCTCGAACAACGGGCAGGCGAGCGCGACCGGCACGCTGACGTTCGGCCTGCCGAACCTGAGCGGCAAGACGGTGCTGACGTCGACCACGACCGGCGACGTCAGCGCGACGTTCCAGGGGCGCAACGTGACCGCGTTCTTCGATACGGGCTCGAACGCGTATTTCTTCAACGATTCGGCGCAGACGGTCTGTTCGAGGAATACGGAGTTCTACTGCCCGTCGGCGACGACGACCTATTCGGCCACGCTGAGCGGCCAGAACGGCGCGTCGGGCACCGTGTCGATGCCGGTCGCGAACGCGGATTCGCTGTTCTCGAACGCGTCGACGTTCGCGTTCAACGACATCGCGGGGCCGTTCGGCTCGTCCAACTGGCTCGACATCGGCATGCCGCACTTCTACGGCAAGACGATCTACTTCGGGATGGACAAGACCGCGAGCGGCGGCGCGCAGCCGTTCGTCGCATTCTGACGCGGCGTCGCCGGACGCAGGAACAAGGGGGGCGAGCGATCGCCCCCTTTTTTTATTCCGGCGCGCCGTGCGTGCAATACGGACCGGATCGCTGCCACGCGCCGGCATAGCGCCTACGATGTAAGACCGGCACCGGTGCCGGCACGACATCGAAGGAGACAGCGCATGAACCCGCGTATCCAGCGCATCACGCCGTTCCTGTGGTTCGACCGCGACGCCGAGGCGGCGGCCGGTTTCTACGTATCGGTGTTCGACAACGCGCGCATCGTGCACGTCGCGCGCTACGGCAAGACCGGCGCGCATGCGTCCGGCAACGCCGAGGGCGCGGTGATGACCGTGGCGTTCGAGCTCGACGGGCAGGCGTTCGTCGCGCTGAACGGCGGCCCCGTGTTCCAGATGACGCCGGCCGTGTCGTTCGTCGTCAACTGTCGCGACCAGGACGAGATCGACCATTACTGGGCGCGCTTGTCCGAAGGTGGCGACGCGCGCGCGCAGCAATGCGGCTGGCTGCGCGACCGCTTCGGCGTATCGTGGCAGGTCGTGCCCGTGCAGATGGCCGAACTGATGACGGGCGACCCGGCCCGCGCCGAGCGCGTGATGGCGCAGGTGATGACGATGAAGAAGCTCGATCTCGGCGCGTTGCAGCGGGCGGCGGCCGGCTAGGGCGTGAACACGCCCTAGGTCGCTTCGGTCGATCACGCCGTTCGGGCCGGCGATGGTCGGACGTCCCGTCCCGACGCCGCAGGCTGCGATTCAGGCGGAACCGGCGATGCCGAAAGGCGCCGCGACCGGCGCGCCTGCGTATCGCCGGCCGGTCGGTTAATCGAATGCCGGACACTCGGGTCGATTATCGATTCGTGCGATTTCATTCGGGTGTAATCAAAGCCGGATTATTCGCGGCTGCCGTTTCTGTCAGATCTTCACGATTATTAAAATGACGCGGCATGCAAGCCGGGCACGCCGAAATCCGCTCTTGCAGCCTTTCCTGCGCCATATGGGCGCGTGCCCCATATGCGAAAAGAGATGGAGTCCGCCGAACTTCGATCTTATAATTCCGGCGTTGTTTCCGAGGTGCCAATATAAAACAGGAGGGTAATAAAATGAATTTTTCCGAAGCCATTCGTACCGTACTGAATAAATACGCAACATTCGAAGGCCGTGCGCGTCGTGCCGAATACTGGTATTTCGCGCTGCTGACCTCCGTGCTGTCGGTCGCCGGTCAGATCATCGGCGCGGCCGGCCGCGATGCGGGCCTGATCACGCTGCTGCTGCTCGGCGTGATCTTCCTGGTGTCGCTCGCGCTGATCATTCCGGGCATCGCGGTCAGCGTGCGCCGCCTGCACGATACGGGCCGCTCGGGCTGGTTCTTGCTGCTCGCGCTGATTCCGATCGTCGGCGGCATCCTGCTGCTCGTGTGGATGTGCTCGCGCGGCACCGAAGGCCCGAACCGTTTCGGCGCGGACCCGATCCCGGCCGTCTGACCGACGCCTGCCCCGACCGACGCGCGACGCCGTTGCGTCGGGGCCTGCTTGCCCCGCTTCTCGCGCTTCTCCCGCTTCTCTCCCGTCTTCTTTCCCGTCCGTCGTTTCACCGTTCCCCGCGCGTGAAGCCGCTGCCGTTCCGCTTGCGGCCGCCGCCTCGCCAATGCGCCGGCCGGTCCCGTTTTTCCGCCACGCCGCGCGTCGCTCCGCCCCCGTTCCGGCCGCGTTCGCGGCCGCTCGCCCGATTCCCCGAAATACCCCCCTTTCCCGGCTTTGCTCGACCGATCGGCGTTTGACGCGTCCATGAATAATCGGTGTCACTGGAAAGCGGCATTCCGCCGTACCCGACTGGAGGCCCCGTGGCAGACGAGAGCGATCTCGACAAGACCGAAGCCGCCACTCCCAGGCGCCGCGAGAAGGCGCGCGAGGAGGGGCAGGTCGCGCGTTCGCGCGAGCTGGCTTCGTTCGCACTGCTCGCGGCGGGGTTCTACGGCGCATGGCTGCTCGCGGGCCCGTCGGGCGGGCATCTGCAGGCGATGCTGCGCGGCGCGTTCACGTTCGATCGCGCGACCGCGTTCGACACCCACCGGATGTTGTCGGCGGCCGGCAGCGCGAGCCGCGAAGGCTTCGCCGCGCTGCTGCCGCTGCTCGCGCTCACCGGCGTCGCCGCGCTGCTCGCGCCGATGGCGCTCGGCGGCTGGCTGATTTCGCAGAAGACGTTCGAGCTGAAGTTCGACCGCCTGAACCCGATCTCGGGCCTCGGCCGGATCTTCTCGATCCAGGGGCCGATCCAGCTCGGGATGTCGATCGCGAAGACGCTGGTCGTCGGCGGGATCGGCGGCATCGCGATCTGGCGCAGCAAGGACGAGCTGCTCAGCCTCGCGACGCAGCCGCTCGGCGCCGCGCTGCCCGATGCGCTGCATCTGGTCGCCGTGTGCTGCGGCACGACGGTCGCCGGGATGCTGGTGGTCGCCGGGCTCGACGTGCCTTACCAACTCTGGCAGTACAACAAGAAGTTGCGCATGACGAAGGAAGAAGTGAAGCGCGAGCATCGCGAGAACGAAGGCGATCCGCACGTGAAGGGGCGGATCCGCCAGCAGCAGCGCGCGATTGCGCGGCGCCGGATGATGGCGGCCGTGCCGAAGGCCGACGTGGTCGTCACGAACCCGACGCACTTCGCGGTCGCGCTGCAATACACGGACGGCGAGATGCGCGCGCCGAAGGTCGTCGCGAAGGGCGTGAACCTCGTCGCCGCGCGCATCCGCGAACTCGCGGCCGAACACAACGTGCCGCTGCTCGAAGCGCCGCCGCTCGCGCGTGCGCTGTATCACAACGTCGAACTCGAGCGCGAGATCCCCGGTTCGCTGTACTCGGCCGTGGCCGAAGTGCTCGCATGGGTTTACCAGCTCAAGCGCTTCCGCTCGGAAGGCGGCGCGTTCCCGGCGATGCCGGTCGATCTCGACGTGCCGGCCGAACTCGACAAGGGTACGTCGGTCGCCGCCGACGACGAACGTGAAGAAGCCGAGGACGCCCTCGGCCAGCAAGGGAACGCGGCATGAGCACCCCGACCACCGGCCTGTTCGGCAAGCGCGCGAACCCGTTCGCCGGCACGAACCTGCGCGCGCTCGCGGGTCCGATCCTCATCTGCATGATCCTGGGGATGATGATCCTGCCGCTGCCGCCGATGCTGCTGGATCTGCTGTTCACGTTCAACATCGCGCTGTCCGTGATGGTGCTGCTCGTCAGCATGTACACGATGAAGCCGCTCGACTTCGCGGCGTTCCCGAGCGTGCTGCTGTTCTCGACGCTGCTGCGCCTGTCGCTGAACGTCGCGTCGACCCGCGTCGTGCTGCTCGAAGGCCATACCGGGCCCGACGCGGCCGGCCAGGTGATCGAAGCATTCGGCCACTTCCTCGTCGGCGGCAACTTCGCGGTCGGCATCGTCGTGTTCGTGATCCTGATGATCATCAACTTCATGGTGATCACGAAGGGCGCGGGGCGGATCGCCGAAGTGTCCGCGCGCTTCACGCTCGATGCGATGCCCGGCAAGCAGATGGCGATCGACGCCGATCTGAACGCGGGCCTCATCAACGAGGAACAGGCGCGCAAGCGGCGCCTGGCCGTCTCGCAGGAAGCCGAGTTCTACGGGTCGATGGACGGCGCGTCGAAGTTCGTGCGCGGCGATGCGATCGCCGGCCTGATCATCATGGCGATCAACGTGATCGGCGGGCTGATCGTCGGGATGGTCCAGCACGACATGAGCTTCGCCGCGGCCGGCACCAACTACACGCTGCTGACGATCGGCGACGGCCTCGTCGCGCAGATCCCGTCGCTCGTGATCTCGACCGCGGCCGGCGTGATCGTGTCGCGCGTCGCCACCGACGAGGACATCGGCACGCAGATCACCGGCCAGCTGTTCACGAACCCGCGCGTGCTGAACATCACCGGCGCGATCATCGTGTTGATGGGGCTGATCCCGGGCATGCCGCACTTCGCGTTCCTCGCGCTCGGCGGCGGCGCGATCTGGCTGGCGCGCACGCAGACCAAGCGCGCGGCGGCCCGCAAGGCGGCCGGCGACGTGACCGACATCGCGCCGCCCGCGGTGCTGCCGGCCGACAGCCACGAAGCGACCTGGGACGACGTGCAGCTGATCGACCCGCTCGGCCTCGAAGTCGGCTACCGGCTGATCCCGCTCGTCGACAAGAACAGCGACGGCGAGCTGCTCAAGCGCATCAAGAGCATCCGCAAGAAATTCGCGCAGGAAATCGGCTTCCTGCCGCCGGTGATCCATATCCGCGACAACCTCGAACTGCGGCCGAACGCGTACCGGATCGCGCTGAAGGGCGTCGAGATCGGCTTCGGCGAAGTGTTCCCGGGCCAGTGGCTCGCGATCAACCCGGGCCAGGTGACGGCCGCGCTGCCGGGCGCCGTCACGCAGGACCCTGCGTTCGGGCTGCCGGCCGTGTGGATCGACGTCGCGCTGCGCGAGCAGGCGCAGGTGTACGGCTACACGGTGGTCGACGCGAGCACGGTCGTCGCGACGCACCTGAACCATCTCGTCGTCCAGCACGCGGCCGAGCTGCTCGGCCGCCAAGAAGTGCAGGCGCTCGTCGAGCGCACCGGCAAGGACGCGCCGTCGCTCGTCGAGGACCTGGTGCCGAAGACGATCTCGCTCACCACGCTGCAGAAGGTGCTGCAGAACCTGCTCGAGGAAGGCGTGCCGATTCGCGACATGCGCACGATCCTCGAGGCGGTGTCCGAGCATGCGGGCCGCGGCGACGCGTTCGAGATCACGGCCGCGGTGCGGCTCTCGCTCGGCCGCGCGATCACGCAGCAGTGGTATCCGGGCAACGGCGAAATGCAGGTGATGGGCCTCGACGCGAACCTGGAGCGCGTGCTGTCGCAGGCGCTCGCCACCGGCGCGAACCCGGGCCTCGAACCCGGCCTCGCGCACAACCTTCTGACCGGCACGCAGCAAGCGATGCTGCGTCAACAGAATCTCGGGCTGCCGCCCGTGCTGCTCGTGCAGCACGCGCTGCGCGCGATGCTCGCGCGTTTCCTGCGCCGCAGCCTGCCGCAACTGAAAGTGCTGTCGTACGCCGAAGTGCCGGACACACGCACGATCAAAGTCGTTAACGTCATCGGGGGTTCCGCTTGAACATTCGCAAATTCACCGGCGCAACGAGCCGCGACGCACTTCGTCTCGTGCGCGAGGCGCTCGGCGCCGACGCGGTCGTGCTGTCGAACCGCACGCTCGATGACGGCAGCGTCGAAATCGTTGCACTCGCCGATTCGGATCTCGCCGCGGTGGCGCCGCCGGCCGCGCGTGGGCGCCTCGCCACGTCGCGCGTGCCGGACTCCGTGCCGGCCGCCGCCGTGCCGGGCATCGTGTCGCGCCCGGGGATCGCCCCGCGCCCGGCCGCCAATCCGTATGCGGCCGGCGAAGGCGGGCTGCCGGACGTGTTCTCGTCCGTGTTCGGCGCGAGCGCCGACGCGCAAGACGCGGATGCGCACCCTGCGTCGATCGATGCAGACGCGCCCGCGGCGGCAGCGCCGTCGAGCGCTGCATCGGCCGCGGTCGGATCGCCGGCCGCCACTTCCGAACCCGCACCGTGGCTGGTCGAGCACGCGAAGCGCCTGACGCAGCAGCGCGACGCGCTGATCGCCCGTGCGCAGGCGCCCGCCGAGCCGCAGGCGAGCGCGCCCGCGCCGCAAGCCGCCGCCCGCGCGACGCCGCCCGACTGGGCGCGCGACATCGTGCGCGACGCCGAGCGCCGGATGCCGGCCGCCGGAGCGCCGGCCGCGGCCAAGCGCGCAGCCGACACGGGCGCCGCGTACGGCGCCAAGCAGACCGACCGCACGCGCCTGTCCGCCGACGCGGCCGCCGTGGTGGCCGATGCGGTGAAGTCGCGCATCGAGCGGATCGTCAACGACACGGTGATGCAGGAGCTGGGCGAGTTGCGCGGGATGATGGAAGAGCAGTTCGACAGCCTGATGTGGCACGACCGCCAGCGTCGCAGCGCCGTGCACGGCGCGCTGACGAAGCACCTGTTCGCGGCCGGCTTTTCCGCGCAGCTCGTGCGGATGCTGGTCGACAACCTGCCGTCCGGCGACGGCGCGCAGACCTTCGAGCAGGCCGCCGAATGGGCGCAGTCGGTGCTCGCATCGAACCTGCCGGTGCTCGACAGCGAGGACGCGCTGATGGAGCGCGGCGGCGTGTTCGCGCTGATGGGGCCGACCGGCGTCGGCAAGACGACCACCACCGCGAAGCTGGCCGCGCGCTGCGTGATGCGCTTCGGCGCGAGCAAGGTCGCGCTGCTGACCACCGACAGCTACCGGATCGGCGGCCACGAGCAACTGCGGATCTTCGGCAAGATCCTCGGCGTGCCGGTTCACGCGGTGAAGGATGCGGGCGACCTCGCGCTCGCGCTGTCCGAGCTGCGCAACAAGCACATCGTGCTGATCGACACGATCGGCATGAGCCAGCGCGACCGCGCGGTGTCCGACCAGATCGCGATGCTGCACGGCGCGAACGCGCCGGTGCAGCGCCTGCTGCTGCTGAACGCGACGAGCCATGGCGATACGCTGAACGAAGTCGTGCAGGCGTACCGCAGCGCGGGCGAGCACCCTGACCTGGCCGGCTGCATCCTCACGAAGCTCGACGAGGCGACCCACCTCGGCAGCGTGCTCGACACGGTAATCCGCTACAAGCTGCCGGTCCACTACGTGTCGACCGGCCAGAAGGTGCCGGAGAACCTGTACGTCGCGTCGACCAAATTCCTGCTGAAGAGCGCGTTCTGTGTGCCGCGCGACGGCTCGCCCTTCGTGCCGCAAGACGAGGACATGCCGACGCTGCTTTCCGCACTGACCGCACGTTCCACCGCCGAGCTGCACGAGGTGCGATTTGGATAAACGGATCATCGACCAGGCCGAAGGGCTGCGGCGCCTGCTGGCCGGGCGCGCGTCGCGCATCGTCGCGGTGACGGGCGGGCCGGCGGGCGTCGGCTGCACGTCCACCGTGGTGAACCTCGCGGCGGCGCTCGCGTCGCTCGGCAAGGACGTGCTGGTCGTCGACGAGCGCGCCGACGTGCATTCGGCCAGCGCGACGCTCGCCGGCGCGTGGCTGCGCGACGGCGAACGCACGCGGGTGGCGGCCGGCTTCGGCCTGTGCGGCGCCGCCCAGCTCGCGCGCGCCGGCTACAGCGACGCGCAGCTGAGCGACTTCATCGACGGCCCGGCCGACATCGTCCTCGTCGACGCGCAGCTCGGCACCGACGGATCGCTGTCGGCGCTCGCGCGCGAAGCGCACGACGTGCTGATCGTCACGCGGGTTGCCGTGCAGGCGATCACCGAGGCGTATGCGTGCATGAAGCGGCTGCATTTCGCGCACGCGTTCGCGCAGTTCCGCGTGCTGACCAATCAGGTCGCCGGCCACGCGGACGCGAAGACGGCCTTCGACAACCTCGCGGGCGTTGCGAGCCGCTACCTGACCGTGTCGATCGCCGACGCGGGCTGCGTGAGCGCCGATCCGCTCGTCGAGCACGCCCGCGAACTGATGCATGCGGTAGTCGACGCGTTCCCGTCGTCGGCTGCCGCGCGCGATTACCGGCAGATTGCCGCCGACCTGTTGTACTGGCCGATGCGCCCCGGTTCGGGCGCGGGCCGCGCGGTCCACGCCGGCGGCAAGCCGTCGTATGAGGCGGGCGCGGCACACGCCGCGTGAGCGCCACCCGAAGGAGGGAGCCATGATGTACAACGCTCAAGGAAAGATGTCCCAGGCCGACGTGCTCGCGCAATATGCGCCGCTCGTGCGCCGCCTCGGACTGCAACTCGTCGCGAAGATGCCGGCGAGCGTCGATCTCGACGATCTGATCCAGGCCGGCATGATCGGCCTGATGGACGCGGCCGGCCGCTACAAGGAAGACCAGGGCGCGCAGTTCGAGACCTACGCGACGCAGCGCATCCGCGGCGCGATGCTCGACGAGCTGCGCAGCAACGACTGGCTGCCGCGCAGCCTGCGCAAGACGTCGCGCGAGGTCGAGCATGCGGTGCACCAGGTCGAGCAGCACCTCGGCCGCTCGGCGAGCGAGACCGAGATCGCGCAGCACCTCAACATGCCGCTCGACGAATACCAGGGGATGCTGCAGGACCTGCACGGCAGCCAGCTCATCTACTACGAGGATTTCGATCGCGCGGCCGACGACGAGCCGTTCCTCGACCGCTATCGCGTCGATCATGCCGATCCGTTGTCGGCGCTGCTCGACGAGCACCTGCGCGAGGCGCTCGTCGAGGCGATCGAGCGGCTTCCCGAGCGCGAGAAGCTGCTGATGTCGCTGTACTACGAACGGGGTCTGAATCTGCGCGAAATCGGCGCGGTGCTCGAGGTGAGCGAATCGCGCGTATGCCAGCTCCACAGCCAGGCCGTCGCGCGCCTGCGCGCACGGCTGCGCGAACAGGCGTGGGTCGGCGCGGAGTCCTGACCCCGAAGTCCTGCCCTTTCGGCCACGGCCGCGCGTGCCCGCGCCGCGCGCGTCTCGTGCCGACGCGTCGTCGTTGCGCATTTCGCGCGCCGATTTGCTACAATCCCCTCCGTTTTCCGAGGAGCGTTGCGACGGACCATCAGCGTCCGCCAGGCTCGGAAGGCTTCACCAAGCAGCCGTGCGGCGATCGTTTCGAGCGACCGTCGCGCCGGCCCCGCTTCCTGAACGGCGCTCACGTCACCAATCTAGAAACTTTTTAGAAAGGAGGGCGTGATGAACGCCATTATCGATTCCAAGGCTTCCCACGATTACGTCGTCGCCGACATGGCGCTGGCCGGCTGGGGCCGCAAGGAACTGAACATCGCCGAGACCGAAATGCCGGGCCTCGTGCAGATCCGCGACGAATACAAGGCGCAGCAGCCGCTGAAGGGTGCGCGCATTGCCGGTTCGCTGCACATGACGATCCAGACGGGCGTGCTGATCGAGACGCTGAAGGCGCTCGGCGCGGACGTCCGCTGGGCGTCGTGCAACATCTTCTCGACGCAGGATCACGCGGCGGCCGCGATCGTCGAAGCCGGCACGCCGGTGTTCGCGTTCAAGGGCGAGTCGCTCGACGAATACTGGGAGTTCTCGCACCGCATCTTCGAATGGCCGAACGGCGAATTCGCGAACATGATCCTGGACGACGGCGGCGACGCCACGCTGCTGCTGATCCTCGGCGCGAAGGCCGAGAAGGACCGTTCGGTGATCGCGAAGCCGACCAACGAGGAAGAAGTCGCGCTGTACAAGTCGATCGCGGCGCACCTCGACGTCGACGCGAACTGGTACTCGAAGCGCCTCGCGCACATCAAGGGCGTGACCGAAGAAACCACGACCGGCGTGCACCGTCTCTACCAGATGGAAAAGGACGGCCGCCTGCCGTTCCCGGCGTTCAACGTGAACGATTCGGTCACGAAGTCGAAGTTCGACAACCTGTACGGCTGCCGTGAATCGCTCGTCGACGGCATCAAGCGCGCGACCGACGTGATGATCGCGGGCAAGGTCGCGGTCGTCGCGGGCTACGGCGACGTGGGCAAGGGCTGCGCGCAGTCGCTGCGCGGCCTGGGCGCGACCGTGTGGGTCACCGAAATCGATCCGATCTGCGCGCTGCAGGCGGCGATGGAAGGCTACCGCGTCGTGACGATGGAATACGCGGCGGACAAGGCCGACATCTTCGTGACGGCGACCGGCAACTACCACGTGATCAACCACGATCACATGAAGGCGATGCGTCACAACGCGATCGTCTGCAACATCGGTCACTTCGACTCGGAAATCGACGTCGCGTCGACGCGCCAGTACCAGTGGGAAAACATCAAGCCGCAGGTCGACCACATCATCTTCCCGGACGGCAAGCGCGTGATCCTGCTGGCCGAAGGCCGCCTCGTGAACCTCGGCTGCGCGACCGGCCACCCGTCGTTCGTGATGTCGAACTCGTTCGCGAACCAGACGCTCGCGCAGATCGAGCTGTTCGTGCGCGGCAACGAGTACGAGAACAAGGTGTACGTGCTGCCGAAGCATCTCGATGAAAAGGTCGCGCGCCTGCACCTCGCGCGCATCGGCGCGAACCTGTCGGTGCTGTCGGACGAGCAGGCTGCGTACATCGGCGTGCAGAAGGACGGCCCGTTCAAGCCGAACCACTACCGCTATTGATGCGCGGCGGCCGCCGCACCGTGCGCGCCCGTGGCGGGCGCACGGCGCGGCGGCGCTCACCGATCGTACCGATCGACAACCGAACCGGAGCCCTCCATGAGCGTCATTCTCACCTGGGTCATCAACGCGCTCGCGCTGCTGATCATCACGTACCTCGTGCCGTCGATCCACATCAAGAGCTTCGGCACCGCGCTGATCGTCGCGGTCGTGCTCGGGCTGATCAACACGGTGATCCGGCCGGTGCTGATCCTGCTGACGCTGCCCGTCACGATCGTCACGCTCGGGGTGTTCATCCTCGTCGTGAACGCGCTGTGCTTCTGGTTCGCGTCGTCGCTGCTGAAGGGCTTCGAGGTGTCGGGGTTCTGGTCCGCGTTCTTCGGTTCGATCCTGTACAGCATCGTGTCGTGGCTGCTGTCCGCCCTGATCTTCGGCCAGCGCGACATCGGCTGACGGCGAGCGGGCGCAGGCTCAACCCCATCGAATCATGAAACCGATCGAACTCTCGTTTGAATTCTTCCCGCCGAAGACGGCGGACGGCGTCGAGAAGCTGCGCGCCACGCGCGCGCAGCTGCTGCCGCTGAAGCCGAAATTCGTCTCCGTGACGTTCGGCGCCGGCGGCTCGACGCAGCAGGGCACGCTCGATACCGTGCTCGACATGCAGAAGGACGGCCTCGAGGCCGCGCCGCACCTGTCGTGCATCGGCTCGTCGCGCGACAGCCTGCGCGCGATCCTCGACCAGTACCGCTCGCACGGCATCCGGCACATCGTCGCGCTGCGCGGCGACCTGCCGTCGGGGATGGGCGAGGTCGGCGAGCTGCGCTATGCGTCCGAGCTCGTCAGCTTCATCCGCGCCGAGCATGGCGACTGGTTCCACATCGAGGTCGCCGGCTATCCGGAGTACCACCCGCAATCGCGTTCGCCGAAGGCCGATCTCGAGAATTTCGCGCGCAAGGTGAAAGCCGGCGCGAATTCCGCGATCACGCAGTACTTCTTCAACGCGGATGCGTATTTCCGCTTCGTCGACGACACGCGCAAGCTCGGCGTGGACGTGCCGATCGTGCCGGGCATCATGCCGATCACGAACTTCTCGCAGCTGATGCGCTTCTCCGAGATGTGCGGCGCCGAAGTGCCGCGCTGGGTCGCGCGCCGGCTCGAGAGCTTCGGCGACGATCGCGAGTCGATCCGCGCGTTCGGCGCGGACGTCGTCACGAGCCTGTGCCAGCGCCTGATCGACGCGGGCGTGCCGGGGCTGCACTTCTATACGCTGAACGCAGCGGTCGCGACGCGGACGATCTGCGAACGGCTCGCGGTGTAACGAGCGCCGTCACGCGGTTGCCTGCGTGAAAGCCCCGCCGGTTTGCGCCGGCGGGGCTTTTTTATCGTGACGCGCCGCGCATGCCGCGTGGCGCAAGCCGCCGAATCAGCGCTGCGCCTGCATCAGCGGCGGACGGCGGTCGAACCACGGCCGCGCGTGTTCGAGCTGCCGCGCGAGCCGGAGCAGCAGCGCGTCGTCGGCGTGGCGCGCGGCGAACTGCACGCCGATCGGCAACCCACGCGCATTCCAGTACAGCGGCACCGACATCGCCGGCTGCCCGGTCAGGTTGAACAGCTCGGTGCAGCCGGCCCACGCGAACGCCTTCTCCGACGATTTCGCGAGCATTTCCTTCAGCAGCGGCTTCACCGGCAGCGCGGCGAGCAGCTTCATCTGCGCGGATTCGAACGGCGTCGGCTGCAATTCACCGATCTTCACCGGCGGCCCCGCGAGCGATGCGCACAGGATCGCGTCGTAACGCGACACGAGACCGGCGACCTGCACGGTGAGCTGGCGCTGCCATTCGAGCACGTCCGGCAGGCGCGTGCGCGCGAGCCGCCGGCCGACCACCGCCATCGCCCACGTCGCGGCCTCGAATTCGCCGCGGCGCGGCGTGCGGCCGGTCAGCGCGCGCGCGCCGAGCACCATGTCCTCGGCGATCGTTGCCCACAGCGTCAGGAAGGTTTCGGCCGCGCGCGCGTAGTCGATCGGCAGCGTCGCCGGCTCGACGCGGTGGCCGAGCGATTCGAGCAGCGCGGCCGCGTCGTCGAGCGCCGCGCGCGTGTCGTCGGCGAGTGCCGGCGCGAGCATCGGATCGACGACGAGGCCGATCCGCAGCGGGCCGGGCGGCGTATCGAGCGCGCCGAGGAAGGTGCCGGGCGCGCCGGGCGGCAGCGTCTGGCCGGTCGTCACGTCGAGCAGCAGCGCACTGTCGCGCACGCTGCGCGACACCGCGTGCTGGACGACGAGTTCGCCGTTCGACGGCAGGTCGACGAGCACCGGGTTGCGGCTCGGCTTCAGCCCGAACAGCCCGCAGCACGACGCCGGAATGCGGATCGAGCCGCCGCCGTCGGACGCATGCGCGAGCGGTACGATGCCGGCCGCGACGGCCGCCGCCGCGCCGCCGCTCGACCCGCCGGGTGTGTGGTCGAGATTCCACGGGTTGCGGCACGCGCCGAACAGTTCCGGTTCCGTGTACGGCATCTGGCCGATCTCGGGCGTGTTGGTCTTGCCGAATACGTTCAGGCCCGCCGCGCGGCTGCGCGCGATCACCGGCGAATCGTCGGCCGGCACGAAGTACCGGTAGTGCCGGCTGCCCATCGACAGCGGCAGCCCGGCGACCGCCGCGCCGAGATCCTTGACGAGATACGGCACGCCCGCGAACGGCGCGTCGGCGCCGGGTTGGGGCGCGGCCGCCGCACGCGCGCGCGCGGCTTCGTAGTCCTGCAGCACGATCGCGTTGATCGCGCCGTTCACCGCTTCGGCCTGGCCGATCGCGGCGTCGAGCAGTTCGCGCGGGCTGGCGTGGCGGTCGCGCACGAGCGCGGCGAGGCCGATTGCGTCATGCGCGAGATAGTCCGAGTGCATCGCGGTCACCCCCGTTGTGACTCGTGGCGATGGTGCGAGCATAACGCGGGCCCGGCGCGCCGGGCCCGCGGCCGGGCTTTTTTACAGATGCTCGGCGAGGAAGGTCAGCGTGCGGCCGTGCGCGAGCGCCGCGGCGCGCTGGTTGTACGACGCGCGGTCCGTGCAGTTGAAGCCGTGCTCGGCGCCCGGGTACACGTGGAACGAAGCGTTGCCGCGGCCGGCGAATGCGGCCTTCACCTGATCGACGGCCGTGAGCGGAATCCCGTGGTCGTTTTCCGCGTAGTGGAACAGGATCGGCTGCGTGACCTGGCCGGCGAGGTCGAGCGCATTCTGGATGCCGCCGCCGTAATAGGCCACCGCCGCGTCCAGCTTGCCGGTCGCGGCCGCGCGATACGCGAGCTGGCCGCCGAAGCAGTAGCCGATCGCGGCGAGCTTGCCGGCCACTTCGGGGCGCGCGCGCAATGCGTCGGCCGCCGCGACGATGTCCGCGACCGCGAGACCCACGTCGGTCTTCTTCAGCAGCTCGATGCCCTTGTCGCGATCCGCGCCTTCGTAGGTCAGCTCGACGCGCGGCTGCGTGCGCCAGAATACGTCCGGCGCGAGCGCGACGAAGCCGTCGGCCGCGTACTGATCGGCGACCGCGCGGATGTGCGCGTTCACGCCGAAGATCTCCTGGATGATGATGACGGCAGGGCCCTTGCCGCGCTTGGGCAGGGCGAGATAGCCGCCGAAGCTGTCGTTACCGGTCGGGATGTCGATCCATTGGGCAGTCACGTTCTGAACTCCTGGCGTGCGGGGTGCGGGAGGCGCCCCCGGGGATGAAAAGAGGCGGCCTAGTGTGCCACCAATCGCCCGCTGCTGCAGCGCACGCGGCCGCTTCTCGCGCAGCGATCGTTTCGATCTCGATTATTCATTTTTCGGCGCCGCGCCGCTTCGATAGAGTCGATGTACCGGCCTTTACAAAGCGCTTTCGCGCACCGTCATCGAAGGATTCGCCATGTCTGCCCGCTCGTTTTCCACGCCCTTTTCCGCACGCTTCGGCCTGCGTCTGCCGCTCGTGCAGGCGCCGATGGTCGGCGCGACCACGACCGCGATGGTCGCCGCCGCATCGAATGCCGGTGCGCTCGGCAGCCTCGGCGCCGGCGCGCTCGCGCCCGAACGGATCGACGCCGAAGTCGCCGCGATCCGCGCGGCGACCGATCGCCCGTTCGCGATCAACCTGTTCGTGTTGCCCGATGAAGCTGCGCCCGACGCGGCGACCGTCGCGCGCGCGCTGGCGGCGATCGACCCGCTGAACGCCACGCTCGGCCTGCCGCCGGGCACGGCGCCCGCGCGCTACGCGCCCGATTTCCGCGCGCAGCTCGATGCGCTCGTCGCGCTGCGCGTGCCGGTCGCGAGCTTCACGTTCGGCGTGCTCGACGCAGCCGACGTCGCACGCCTGAAAGCCGCCGGCACCTATGTGATCGGCACCGCGACGCACGTGGCCGAAGGGCTCGCGTGGCAGGCGGCCGGCGCCGACGCGATCTCCGCGCAGGGCGCCGAGGCGGGCGGCCACCGCGGCACCTTCATCGGTGCCGCCGACGACGCGCTGATCGGCACGCTCGCGCTCGTCCCGCAGCTCGTCGACGCGACGGGCCTGCCGGTGCTGGCCGCGGGCGGCATCATGGACGGCCGCGGCATCGCGGCCGCGCTCGCGCTTGGCGCGCAGGCCGCGCAACTCGGCACCGCGTTCCTCACGTGCGCGGAAAGCGCGATCGCCGCGGACTGGAAGGCGCGTCTGCTCGCGAGCGCCGATACGTCGACGCAGGTCACCCGTGCGATCACCGGCCGTCACGCACGCGGGCTGCGCAACACGCTGATGGCGCGGCTCGGCGAGCACGTGGCCGACGTCCCACCGTATCCGGTGCAGAACGCGCTGACCCAGCCGCTGCGGCAGGCGGCCGCGCGCGCGAACGACGGCGACTACCTGTCGCTGTGGGCCGGCCAGGGCGCGCCGCTCGCGCGGCGGCGCGGCGATGCGCTGACGACGTCGCAGCTGGTCGCCGCGCTCGATGCGGAATGGCGCGCATCGGCTGCCTGAACACCGTTTCGGCCGCTTGAGCCGTTCATGTGGGGCGACGAAACGCGCGTGGTGTCACGCGCGTTTCATTCAATGATCCAGGTCACAAAATACCGAATCGAAATGCCCGCGCGACTCGCTTGAAACGACCTTTCGACAGTGCGTCGAAATTAGCGGAAACCCTTATCCGCCGGGGCTTGCAGCGCGATTCGAATCATCCTTCCAAAGCGCGCATATCGGTAGTGTTACCACTATCCTAAAAAAGTCCCACAAATTAATTTGATCACCTACACTTGCGCGCAAGTACGAGCGGGCGGCTGCTAAAAGCGGCGGTTTTCACGTGCTTGAGGCCAAGTGCATGAAGGATGCAACCGGCGAATCGTCCAGTGATTGCAAACACGGGGATGGCAGCGGGGCACCGGGCGATGGCGTTTTTTGGGACCGAACTGGAGACTTACATGAATATCAAGATGCAAAAGCTGTTGCCGATCACCGCAGCGGCAATGCTGTGCGCTGCAGCTGCAAGCAACGCGTCCGCCGATCAAGTCGTCAAGATCGGCCACGTCGCGCCGTTGACGGGCGGCATTGCACACCTGGGCAAGGACAACGAAAACGGCGCGCGTCTCGCAGTCGAGGAGATCAACGCGAAGGGTCTCACGATCGGCGGCCAGAAGATCACGCTGCAACTCGACCCGCAGGATGACGCCGCCGACCCGCGGCAGGCGACGCAGGTTGCGCAGAAGCTCGTCGACGACAAGGTCGTCGCGGTGGTCGGCCACCTGAACTCGGGCACGTCGATCCCGGCCTCGAAGATCTACAGCGATGCGGGCATCGTGCAGATCTCGCCGTCGGCGACCAACCCGGCCTACACGCAGCAAGGCTTCAAGACCACGTACCGCGTGGTGGCGACCGATGCGCAGCAGGGCCCGGCACTGGCGAACTACGCGCACTCGAAGGGCATCAAGAGCGTGGCGGTGGTCGACGATTCGACCGCGTACGGCCAGGGTCTCGCGAACGAGTTCGAGAAGAAGGCGAAGGCGCTCGGCCTGAAGGTGATGTCGCATGACGCGACGAACGACAAGGCGGTCGACTTCCGCGCGATTCTGACGAAGATCAAGGGCGAAAACCCGGACGCGATCATGTACGGCGGCATGGACGCCACCGGCGGCCCGTTCGCGAAACAGGCGAAGCAGCTCGGCCTGCGCGCGAAGATCTTCGCGGGCGACGGCGTGTGCACGGAAAAGCTGGCCGACCTGGCCGGCGACGCGACCGACAACATCGTGTGCTCGGAAGCCGGTGCCTCGCTCGAGAAGATGCCGGGCGGCGCGGCGTTCAAGGCGAAGTACGAGAAGCGCTTCGGCCAGCCGATCCAGATCTACGCACCGTTCACGTATGACGCCGTGTACATCATCGCCGACGCGATGAAGCGCGCGAACTCGACCGACACGGCGAAGATCCTCGCGGCGATGCCGGCGACGAAGTACACGGGCGTGATCGGCACGACGACCTTCGACGCGAAGGGCGACCTGCAGCACGGCGTGATTTCGCTGTACAACTACAAGAGCGGCAAGAAGTCGCTGCTCGACGAAGTGAAGATGTAACGCTTCAGCGGCCGACAGAAGGGGGGAAAGCGCGCATGCGGCAACGCATGCGCGCTTTCTTTTTGGGCCGGCTTACGCCGCCGCGCCGTCAGATCTTCAGGTGCGCGAGCACCCTGGGTGCGACGAGCGCGACGAGCGCCGCGCACAGTGCGACGACCGACAGGCCGATCGTCAGGTTCGCGGCCTGCGCGACCGCGCCGATCACGACCGGACCGAACAGCAGTCCGAAATACGCGAGCCCGGCCACGTGCGCGAGCCCTTCGGCCGCGTGGATGCCCTTCACGCGCGCGGCGGCCGCGAACAACACCGGCATCATGTTGGCCAGCCCGAGGCCCATCAGCGTGAAACCGGTCAGCACCGCGACCGGATTCGGCAGCAGCAGCGCGCCGATCATCCCCGCACAGGCGAGCGACGCGCTCGCGAACACGAGCTGCGGCGCGCCGAAGCGGGCGCGCACCGCGTCGCCCGCGAAGCGCGCGATGGCCATCCCGCCGGAGAACGCCGCGTACGCGGCGCTCGCGAGCGCGGGGCTCGCCGCGACGACGTCGCGCATGTAGACGGTCGCCCAGTCGTACATCGCGCCTTCGGCGATCAGCGCAACCAGCGCGATGCCGCCGAGCATCCACAACGCGGGCGAGCGCCAGCGGTTGCCGCCGCCGTGCACCTGTTCGTGGTGCGGTACGTGCGGCAGCACGGCCGGGCTCGCGGCCACGAGCACCGCGGCGCTCGCCGCCGCCGCGAGCGCGAGATGCGCGACCGGCGCCATGCCGGCCGACAGCAGCGCGCCGCCGGCCGCCGCGCCGGCCATCCCGCCGATGCTGAACATCCCGTGCAGCGACGACATGATCGGCTTGCCGAGCGCGATTTCGACCGCGCTGGCCTCGGCGTTCATCGCGACGTCGAGTGTCGCCATCGAGAAGCCGAACAGCGCGAGCACCACGAGCAGCATCCAGTAGTCGGGCACGACGAGGATCAGCGCCGCGCACGCGGACATCACGAGCCCGCCGGCGACGCACGCGGTGCGCGAGCCGACGCGCGCGATCCAGCGCGCGATGGTCAGCATCGCGGCGATCGACCCGCCGGCGACCGCGAACAGCGCGATCGACAGCAGCCCGGGGCTCAGCGCGAACTTGTCGCGCACGGTCGGCACGTGCACGCCCCACGACGCGTACATCATGCCGGCGACGAAGAACAGCGCCATCGACGCCGTGCGCGCGCGCTGGCGCGCCGGCAGCGGCAGCACGCGATGCGCGTCGGGCGGCGCGGCGAACGGGGACGGCGATTCGGAGGAAGGGGATTCGGACACGGGAAGGCTCGTCAGGAAAATGCGCGGGCGCACGCGGCGCCGATCGGATTTGTCCGATTCTATCGAACCGCTTACGATCCTGCCGGGCGATGGCCGTTCGGCCGATGCGCGGCGTGCGGCGCCCGCGGGTAACATCGAAACCCTGGCCGACGCGCCGCCTTTCGACCGCAGGAGTCACCTTGAACATCGATCCCGCCTTCGCGCTGCATCTGCTGCACCGCTGCACGTTCGGCACGCTCGCCACCCATGCGCGCGAACCGGAGGGCTTCCCGTATCCGACGGTCGTGCCGTTTGCACCCGATGCAAGCCATCGGCCGGTGATCCTGGTGAGCGGTCTGGCCGAGCACACGCGCAATCTCGCCGCCGATCCGCGCGCGGGTTTCCTCGTCGTCGACGCCAGCGCCGGCGATGTGTTGAGTGCCGAGCGTGCGACGCTGCTGGGCCGGTTCGTGCCGCTCGGCGACGATCCACACGTCGCCGCGCGTTACCTGCGCTACGAACCGAGCGCCGCGCGCTATCTCGCGCTCGGCGATTTCGGGTTCTGGGCGCTCGAGATCGAGCGGTTGCGCCATATCGTCGGGTTCGGGCGGATGGGCTGGATCGACGGCGTGCAGCTCGATGCGCTGCCGCCGCTCGCGTTCGACGACGAACGGGCACTGTGGGCGGCATACGACGCGGGCGACGCCCGCCGCGACGGGCTTGACCTGCTCGGCGTCGATCGCCATGGCGCGGACTGGCGATGCGATGGCCGCCGCGTGCGCACGCCGTTCGACGCGCCGTCGGCCGACATCGGTGCGCTGCGCGAACAGCTGATCGCCCGCGCAAAGGATGTGACGTGACGTCACGGGTCAGTGATTTGTTCGTTTAGCAAACGGCGTCATCTGGTTTTCGCGAAACTCTCGTCCGATGAAAGCTTTGATTTTCTTCAATGCAGGGTAATTGCGTATGTTGAAAGACCTAATAGCCAATCGCTAATGTCCTAATCTCTATGGAGGAGCGTAAAAATTTGAGAAAAGGCCGCGGCCGGTCAAAATGACATGTGCGAATTTCAATTGATCTCGGGATTTTCATGAATCTCGCTTCTATCAAATCTTTTTTGTGCTAATCTCTGCCTTCAAAAATCCGAGGCACATATATTTCATGAATGGTGAGCTGGCTCAGACCGGCGCCATTGGTCAGATAGATAGAAAGGGAAACTATGTCTTCTTACAAGGACCTGCTGGCCCAGCGGGAGAAGCTGGAGAAGCAAATCGAAGAAGCGAAGTCGCGTGAATACGCTGAAGTGCTGAATGACGTGAAGCAGAAAATTGCCGACTACGGCTTTTCGCTCGCCGAACTCGGCCTCAGCCGCGCGAAGGCCGGCAAGGTCGGTCGTCCGCGCGCAGGCGTGGCGGCCAAGTATCGCGATCCGGAAACGGGCGCGACGTGGTCGGGTCGTGGCAAGCCGCCGCGCTGGATCGCCGGCAAGAACCGCGAACAGTTTGCGATTTAAGCGTTCGTTTAGGTTGCCCGCTCTTCGAAAGAGCCGCGTGTCCGTCGAGGAGCGCGGCTTTTTTGTTTTCCGGACACCGGCGGCCCAGCCGGGTCGTCATGAAGCTGTAAGCATGTCCGGTGAATGAAAATGCGACACGTTCGCATAAGCGATTGATTTAAATGAGAAATTTGTGGATATTGGCCGGGCTTGCGGGGCGCCTTTGATAGAATTGCGTACCGCACACCGATATCTCATATTTCATGTCCACGTTTTCCGGCGACGCGCAGAGCGCAGATAAGCACGCCGTTGCGCGCAAGAGCACGCTCGTCAGTATTGTCCTCAATGTCGTACTTGCGACATTTCAGATCGCGATCGGCGTGATTGCGCATTCGCAAGCATTGATTGCGGACGGTGTGCATTCGATTTCCGATTTGATCTCGGATTTTGTCGTGCTGGTTGCGAATCGGCATAGCGGCGCATCGCCGGATGCCGACCACAATTACGGCCATAGCCGCTACGAGACGGTCGCGTCGCTGTTTCTCGGCGCGATCCTGATCGCGGTCGGTATCGGCATGCTCTGGCGCGCCGGCGACCGCCTCGTTAATCTCGAAAACATTCCGGCCGTGCATTTTTCCGCGCTGATCGTGGCGCTGACGGTACTCGTGTCGAAGGAAGCGCTGTTTCGCTACATGCTGCGCGAAGCGCGGCGCGTGCGCTCGGCGATGCTCGTCGCCAACGCATGGCATGCGCGTTCGGATGCGGCGTCGTCGCTCGTCGTCGCGATCGGCATCGTCGGCAGCCTGGCCGGTGTGCGGCTGCTCGACCCGATCGCGGCGGCGATCGTCGGCTTCATGGTCGCGCGCATGGGCTGGACGTTCGGCTATGACGCGTTGCAGGACCTCTCCGACCGCGCGCTCGATACGGCCGACACGGCCGAGATCCGCGCGCTGCTCGTCGCGACGCCCGGCGTGCGCGACGTGCACGACCTGCGCACGCGCAAGATGGGCGATGCCGCGCTCGTGGACGCGCACATCCTCGTCGATCCGAAGATCTCCGTCTCGGAAGGGCATTACATCGCCGAGACCGCGCGGGCGCGCGTGCTGTCCGACCCGCGCGTGCTCGATGCGCTGATCCATGTCGACCCGGAGAACGATGCGGCGCGCCGTCCGGCGCTCGCGCTGCCGCCGCGCGGCGAACTGGCGGCGCGGCTCGAGGCCGCGCTCGCGCAGCGCGGGCTGCATGCGGCGGCGATCAACCTGCATTACCTGAGTACGGGGCTCGAGGTCGACGTGACGCTCGACGGCGATCCGCGCGACACCGATGCGGCGCTGGCCGCCCGGCTCGACATCGACACGCTGAAGCGCGAGTTCGGCGCACGCCGGATCGGCTTCACGCGCACGTTGACCGGGCAGACGTGACCGGCAACCGGCGGCCGGCACTGGCACCGGCAACGGCGAACGCGGCCCGCCGCAGGGCAGGCCCGCGCGTTACAGCGGCAGTTGCGTGTCGAACTTGATTTCGCGCAGCACGACGCTCGTGCGCACCTGCGACACGGCCGGGATCTTGAAGATGCGTTCGTGCAGGAACACGTCGTAGGCCTTGATGTCCGGCGCGACGATCTTGAGGATGTAATCGGCTTCGCCGGTCGTGCTGTAGCACTCGGTGACTTCCGGGCAGGTCGCGATCTCGCGCTCGAACTGCTCGACGCCGCCTTCGTTGTGGCGCGTCAGGTGCACGTGCGCGAGCGCGCAGACGTGCAGGCCGAGCTTCTCGCGATCGAGCAGCGCCGTGTAGCGCTGGATCACGCCCGACTGTTCCATGTCCTTGATGCGGCGCCAGCACGGCGTGCTCGACAGCCCGACCTGGTCGGAGATTTCCTGAACGGAACGGCGCGCGTCGAGCTGCAACAGGCGAAGGATTTTTTGCGAAAAGGAATCGAGCGTCACCTGCGCCTCCATGCGGCAGCTACAACACGCTGAATGTTAGAGCGCCGGGGAACGAAAGGCAATCTGGCGACGCGCCGTTGAGCGAGATTCGCTAATTTGCTCGCGGATCCGTGGGATTTTGTCCCGTCCCCGCGCTTTCCGACCGATCGGTATCCGACACGGCCAGGCCCGCGAGCGCGGCCTGCTGCCGGCGCAGGTCGGCGAGCATGTTGCAGAACAGCGCGCCTTGCTCGATCGCGTCGTCGAGCGCGACGTGCGTGTGCGGATGGTCGTCGAACCAGTGCTTCGGAAAGCGCGGCTTGATCGCCTTGCGGTACGGCAGGCCCGTCATCGCGAACGCGAGCGTCTTGATGTCGAGCGCCGACCACGAGAACGGGCAGCGCCCCGCGAACCGCATCATGTACCAGAACATGAACGTGAAATCGAAGCCGGCCGGCATCGCGACGAACACCGGCTTGCCGGGCAGCGCCTCGACCCATTCGACGTACGCGACCAGCGCCGCGTCGGGCGTCTGCAGATCGCGCCGGCACGCGGCCCAGGCTTCGGGCTCGGTCTTCCACCACGCTTCCTGCACCGGGTGAGCGCTGGCGCCGGGCAGCGTCTCGAGGTTCGCCGAGAACGTCGCGATCAGTTGCTTGTCCTCGGTATAGGCGGCCGACGCGAAGCTCAGCATCGAATGCGGGCCGGGAATCGGGCCGTCGGCTTCGACGTCGGTGCTGACGTAAATTTCCGGGATGGCGGTCTGGTTCATCCGAATACCTTGTCGGATACGAACGGGTTCGTGCGGCGCTCGTCGCCGAACGTCGACACCGGGCCGTGGCCGGGCACGAACGTGACGTCGTCGCCGAGCGGCCACAGCTTTTCCTTGATCGAACGCACGAGATCCTCGTGATTGCCGCGCGGGAAATCGGTGCGGCCGATCGAGCCCGCGAACAGCACGTCGCCGACGATCGCGACGCGATGCGCGCGGCTGAAGAACACGACGTGGCCGGGCGTGTGGCCCGGGCAGTGATAGACCTCGAGCGTCTCGTCGCCGAACCGCACGGTGTCGCCGTCGTTCAGCCAGTGGTCGGGCTCGAACACGTCGGCGGCCGGAAAGCCGAAGCGCTCGCTCTGCGTCGGCAGCTTCTCGATCCAGAAGCGTTCTTCTTCCTGCGGCCCCTCGATCGGCACGCCGTAGCGCGTCGCGAGCGTCTTCGCGCCCGCGCAGTGATCGATGTGCCCGTGCGTGAGCAGCACTTTCTCGACCTGCACGTTCTGCCGCGCGACTTCCTGTTCGATCCGGTCGAGATCGCCGCCCGGATCGACGACGGCGGCGCGGCCCGTCTTCTCGCAGACGAGCAGCGAGCAGTTCTGCTGGAACGGCGTGACCGGAATGAGCGTGACTTTCATGAGGGCACCGGCGGCTAAAAGGAGCGATTGTACCGGTCGCGCGTGTGGCCTGCCGTGCGTACGATGCATGCCGCAGCACGCGGATCAGGGCATTCCCGGAGCATGCCGATTGTTACAGCCATAGCGAGAATCAATGGTCCGCCGGGGGGCCTTTTCGAGACAAGGTTTTGATTTATGTATAATGCGCCCCATTGCGCGTGAATTTCACGCCATTCGCTGGTGTATCGGCCCCGTTAAACGAGGCGTCCGATCCACCGTCAAGCATCAGCCGCCGGGGAGTCCGGCGGTGTATCCAGCACCGAGCAGTCGGTGCTCACGTCTTGTCCGGCCGGGTGCTGCGCGCCCGCCTGCGGCCCTGCTGCCGCGCCGCCGGATGAGGCCTGTGCCGCCGTTCCTGTGCGTTGGTCGTAGCGACGCGCGCGAACGTGGAGCCATGTTCGATGGCGGCATGTGGGGTCTGGTCAGGCTGTTGGGGACAGGTTGCGCCAGACGTGAAAGCTAATCAGGACGGTTGCGGCCAAGACGAACGCCGCGCCCATGCTAGCCGCCTGCTCGCATTCGAGCGGGGCGTGCACGCATTTGCCGTCCGGGCCGCATATGTCTGCGTTGTGAAGCAGCGTTGTATCGATGCGGCCCGAACCAGAAGGCGACACGTCGATGAATTTACGTTTTCCGAGCCGATTCGGAACCATTGCATTGTTTTTTGCGCTGACGGGCTGTGCGGTGCCATCCAGCCAGACCACCGGCAGCGTGAGCCAGAAGAAGGCGGTCGACAAGACCGCCGCCGCCGCGAAGGCGGACGACGACAAGCAGCCGCTCAATTTCGATTCCGCGCTGGCATCGATGCCGGCTGCCGACAGCAAGGACGCGAAGAAGTCGTCGCTGGCGGATGCCGAGCCGATCGACGGCAAGGATGTGTCCGATTTCCGCCAGAGCGGCCGCGCATCGTGGTACGGGCGGGATTTCCACGGCCGCCGCACCGCGAACGGCGAACGCTTCAACATGAACGCGTTCACCGCCGCGCACCGCACGCTGCCGCTGTCGTCGTACATCAAGGTGACGAACGCATCGACCGGCAAGTGGGTCGTCGTGAAGGTCAACGATCGCGGGCCGTTCAAGCGCGGCCGTGTGCTCGACCTGTCGTATGCGGCGGCCAAGGTGATCGGCCTCGTGCACGCCGGCACGGGCCGCGTGAAGATCGAAGGGCTGTCGCCGCAGGAAGCGCGCGATGCACGCAACGAAATGTTCGCATCGATCTCGGCGAAGTAACGCGGCGCAACAACCCGACGCAACAACCCGGCGGATCGTCCGCTCCTGCGCAAAGGGCTGCCTTCCGGCAGCCCTTTGTGTTTCCGCGCGGCGGCGTCGCGCGTCAGCCTTCGTCGCCTTCCTTCAGCACGAGCGCACGCGCATACAGCGTGTTGCGCGATGCGCCCGTCAGCGCGGCCGCGAGCTTGGCCGCGCTCTTCACCGGCACCTCTTCCAGCAGCAGCCTGAGCAGCGCGTCGTGCGCGGTGTCGTCGGCTTCGCCGCTTGCCGCCGGCGCGCCTTCGACGACCAGCACGAACTCGCCGCGCTGCCGGTTCGCATCGCCGGCGAGCCAGCTCTGTCCTTCGGCCAGGGTGCCCTGAAACAGTTGCTCGTGTAGCTTGGTGAGCTCGCGCGCGATCAGCAGCCGGCGCGCGGGGCCGAACGCGTCGGCGAGCGCGTCGACGGTTTCGGCGATCCGGTGCGGCGCTTCGTAGAACACCAGCGCGTACGGGTGCGACGCCAGCGCCTGCAGCGCGGTCGCGCGCTGTTTCGCCTTCGGCGGCAGGAAGCCCGCGAACGTGAACGCGCCGGCCCAGTCGCCGGCCACGCTCAGCGCGGTCACGGCTGCGCTTGGGCCCGGCAGCGGAATCACCGGGAAGCCGGCCGCGCGCACGGCGTCGACGAGCCGCGCGCCGGGGTCCGAGATGCCCGGCGTGCCGGCGTCCGACACGTAGGCCACGCGTTCGCCGCCACGCAGCAGTTCGATCACGCGCTGCGCGGCTTCGCGTTCGTTGTGCTCGTGCACGGCGACGAGCGGTTTCGAGATCCCGTAGCGGGCGAGCAGCTGGCCCGTATTGCGGGTGTCTTCGGCCGCGATGCGGTCGGCGAGGCCGAGCACGTGCAGCGCGCGCAGCGTGATGTCGGCCGTATTGCCGATCGGCGTGGCGACCACGTAGAGCGCGGCGTCCGGGTAGTGCTGCGTATGCGCGAGTTCGAGGAGGGCAGTCATGGCAGGCAATGCACGCAATCGCGGCACGAGCGGAACAAGGACGGCATTGTGCCACGCGGCGCCGGCGCGGCCGGAGGGCGCCAGCGATCGGCCGCGTTCGGGCGACAACTTTTCCGGCGCGGCGCGATCCAAACCGGTCGGCGCGGCGTTCGAGCAGCGCGCGCGGCAGTTTCTCGAGCGTCGTGGCCTCGGGTTCGTCGCCGCGAACGTGACGATGCGCGGCGGCGAGCTCGATCTCGTGATGCGCGAGCCAGACGGCATGCTCGTATTCGTCGAAGTGCGCGCGCGGCGCAGCACCCGGCACGGCGGCGCGGCCGCGAGCGTCGGCTGGCGCAAGCGGCGGCGTCTGGTCGCGGCGGCGTTGCAGTTCTGGTCGCGGCACGGCGCCGGCGCCGCGTGCCGTTTCGACGTCGTCGCGTTCGAGGCCGGACGGCTTGCGTGGCTGCGCGACGCATTTCGTACCGACGATGCATAGCCGCGAGCTGTGACGAGATGTAAAGAGTTCTTGCCGGACCGCCGGAGAGGGCGCCGGAGTACGGTAAACTCGCCGCACCCACGATGTCGCGCGAGTTGTGCCGCGCGCCCAGTTCACCAGGAATCGATGTCAGTCGAACGTATTCAGCAACAATTCCGCGACAGCGCCGCGCTTCACGCCGAAGCGGCCGACGCGCTGTCGCTGCCGATCGCAGCCGCGGTCGATGCGATGTTCGCCGCACTGGCGAACGGCAACAAGATCGTCGCGTGCGGTGACGGCCCGTCGGCCGCCGCCGCGCAGTACCTCGCCGCGTCGCTCGTCGGCGGTTTCGAGCGCGAGCGTCCGGGCCTGCCCGCGATCGCGCTGGCCACCGACGCATCGCAGGCCGGCCTCGCGGGCGCGGCGGCGGCCGAGCAGTTGTTCGCGCAGCAGGTGCGCGTGCTGGGCCAGACGGGCGACATCCTGCTGGTGCTCGACGCGCTCGGCGCTTCGCCGCGCGTGCTCGCGGCGATCGACGAGGCGCACGAGCGCGAGATGACCGTCGTCGCGTTGACGGGCGGCAACGACCAGACGGTCGCGGCCGCGCTGTCCGATACCGATATTCCGATCAGCGTGCCCGCCGTTCGCGCGGCGCGCATCCACGAAGTCCATCTGCTGACCATCCACTGCCTGTGCGACGGCATCGACGCGATGCTGCTGGGTGAGGATTGAACGAAGGAGAGCCGTCGATGAATCAAAGCCGCGTCAAACAGACGCTCGTCAGAACCACGCTGCTCGCCGCGCTGACGGCGGGCCTCGCCGTGTCGCTGCAGGGTTGTGTGCTCGGGGTCGTGGGCGCAGCGGCCGGCGGCGGCGCGCTGATCGCGACCGATCGCCGCACGCTCGGCGCGCAGACGGAGGATCGCGAGATCCAGGTCAAGTCGCTCACGCAGATCAACAACGGGCTGCCCGACCAGTCGCACGTGAACGTGACGGTGTTCAACCGCCGCGTGCTGCTGACGGGCGAAGTGCCGAACGATGCGTCGAAGCAGCGCGCCGAGGAAATCGTGCGCGGCATCAACAACGTGAACGGCATCGTCAACGAGCTGTCGGTCGGGCCGGCGTCGTCGCTGTCGTCGCGCGCGAACGACTCGTACCTCGAAGGGCGCGTGAAATCGGAGCTGATCGCGACGAAGGGCATCTCGGCGAACTATTACAAGGTCGTCAGCGAGCGCGGCAATCTTTATCTGATGGGGCTCGTCACGGTCGATGAAGGCAATCGCGGCGCCGAAGCCGCGAGCCAGGTGCCGGGCGTCGAGAAGGTCGTGAAGGTATTCCAGTACGTGAAGCCGCAGGACGCGCAGGCGCTGCAGGACGCGTCGCCCGCGAGCGGCGCATCCGGCGCGCAGGCGGCTGCCGCCCCGGCGGACAGCGCGACGGTGGGCGCCGTGCCCGACGCGTCGGTGCAGTCCGCGCCGCTGCAGCCGCCCGCGCCGATCTCGAATTCGTCGAGCGTGCATCCGGGCAATCCGAAGGCGAAGGCGCAATGACGGGCAGGCAGATGACGCAGATCAAACGATGGATGGTGCAGGGCGTCGCGGCCGCGGCGCTCGTGGCCGGCACGCTGGGCGCCGCGCACGCGGACGTCGGCGACGGCCTGAAGGTTGCGCGCAGCAACGCGTGCATGGGCTGCCACGCGCTCGACCGCAAGCTCGTCGGCCCGTCGTTCAAGGATATCGCCGCACGCTACAAGTCCGATCCGCAGGCCGTCGCGAAGCTGTCGAAGAAGGTGAAGGACGGCGGTTCGGGCGTCTGGGGCGCGATTCCGATGCCCGCGCATCCGCGCATGAGCGACGCCGACGTCCGGTCGGTGGTCGAATGGGTGCTGGCCGGCGCGCCGTCAAAGTAATGCGCTGCGGGTGACGTAACCCCTATTGCCAAGCGCGGAAATGCGTGTGTATGATGGTCGACTGTTGGGGCGGTAGCTCAGCTGGGAGAGCGTCGCGTTCGCAATGCGAAGGTCGGGAGTTCGATCCTCCTCCGCTCCACCAACGGAATTTGAAAGGCCCGATCGCGAGATCGGGCCTTTTTGTTTTCCCGCAGGGCCGTGGTCGGCGCGCTAAGTCGCCAACTCGTGGATCAATCTGAACGTCGGCACCGACAACACCGCGAATCCCACCGTCATGACCGCGAGCACGGCGGTCCTCTTCCGCAGCAGCGCGCAGACGACGATCGACAGCCCGCAGAACGCGCAGGTCAGAATGACGATCCACCACAGCGCCGCATAGCCCGCACCGCCTTCGAAATTCGATACGTTCTGCGTGATCCGGGTCGCGGCATACCCGGCGACGGTGATGCTCGCGGGCAGGCACAGCACTGAATACAGCACGAAAACGATGATCTGTCGCGGTGTCGGATCGGATGACGTCATGGAGCGCGTTCTGTTGCGGATGGACGGGGGGCCCCGGACCGTCCGCCGCACGGGCCGATCAAGGCAGTCGGCAGGATGCGACCGTTTTCCATGTTTGGCAACCGCCACCGCCTGCCACCCCGTCACCCCGCCCTAAACTACCCCTAAACCCGCCCCAAACTCGGCCGCTTCGGATCGTACGTCCACCCCGGCACCAGATAACGCATCGCCACCGCATCGTCGCGCGCCGTACCGCCCACCGCGTTGTACAACGCATGCGCGGCCTCGACCTGCGCCATATCCAGCTCGATCCCCAGCCCCGGCCGCTCTGGCACGGCCACCTGGCCGCCGACGATCGCGAGCGGTTCGCGCGTGAGCCGCGCGTCGCCTTCCTGCCAGATCCAGTGCGTGTCGATCGCGGTGATCGTGCCGGGCGCGGCCGCCGCCGCATGCGTGAACATCGCGAGCGACACGTCGAAATGGTTGTTCGAGTGCGAGCCCCACGTGAGCCCCCAGTCGCGGCACAGCTGCGCGAGCCGCACCGAGCCCTGCATCGTCCAGAAATGCGGATCGGCGAGCGGGATGTCGACCGCCTGCAGCCGCACCGCGTGATCCATCTGCCGCCAGTCGGTCGCGATCATGTTGGTCGCGGTCGGGATCCCCGTCGCGCGGCGGAATTCGGCCATCACCTCGCGGCCCGAATAGCCGCCTTCCGGCCCGCACGGATCTTCCGCGTACGCGAGCAGGTGGCCTTGCCCGCGGCACAGCGCGACGGCCTCGTCGAGCGACCACGCGCCGTTCGGGTCGAGCGTCGTGCGCGCGTCGGGAAAGCGCGCCTTAATTGCCGCGATCGCTTCCATCTCGTCGACGCCGGCCATCACGCCGCCCTTCAGCTTGAAATCGGCGAAACCGTAGCGCTCGACCGCGGCTTCGGCCTGCCGCGCGATCGCGGCCGGCGTCAGCGCCGCTTCGTTGCGCAACCGGAACCAGGCGTCCGATGCATGGGCCTCGTCGCGATACGGCAGATCGGTGCGGCGCCGGTCGCCGATGTAGAACAAATACGCGAGCATCGGCACCGCATCGCGCTGCTGGCCTTCGCCGAGCAGCGCCGCGACCGGCACGTCGAGGTGCTGGCCGAGCAGGTCGAGCAGCGCGGCTTCGATCGCGGTGATCACGTTGTCGAGCCGCAGGTTGATCTCGTGCGGCTGCTGCAGCACCGCCGCCTCGCCGGCCGACGTCACTTCATGGCGGATCGTGCGGCCGGCACCCGCACCCCCACCGGACAGCGCCGCGCGCACCGCATTGAGCGTCGCCTGGTAGCGCCCGATCGACTGGCCGACCACGCGATCCGTCATGCGCTCGAGCGCGTGGCGGATGCCTTCGCCGCCCGGTACTTCGCCGACGCCCGTGTGTCCGCTGCTGTCGTCGAGGATCACGAGGTTGCGCGTGAAGTACGGTGCGTGCGCGCCGCACAGGTTGAGCAGCATGCTGTCGCGCCCGGCGACGGGAATCACCTGCATGCGCGTGACGCGCGGGGTGCCGGCACGGCTGGGTTCGGACATCGGTTCGCTCCTGGTTCCGTTGGCGTGCGGGCCGCCGGACGCGCCGGCGCGGCCTGCGCCGTTCATTGAAGCTCGACGCGGCGGATCTCGCCGACGACGAACAGGTAGCAGATCACGGCGACGAGCGCATGCGCGACGACATAGACGAGCGCGCCGTTGAACGAGCCGCTGCGGTCGACGATATAGCCGATCGCGATCGGCGTCGTGATGCTGGAAAGGTTGCCGCACGTGTTGAGCAGCGCGCCGCTCAGGCCGGCGATCTGGCGCGGCGCGGTGTCGGCGTTGACGGCCCAGCCGAGCGCGCCGAGCCCCTTGCCGAAGAACGACAGCGCCATGAACAGCACGACGAGCACATGCGAATCGGTGTAGTTGCAGACGATCATCGACATCGACAGCAGCATGCCGAACACGATCGGCACCTTGCGCGCGACCGACAGCGACCGGCCCTGCTTGAGCAGCGCATCGGACACGACGCCGCCGAGAATCCCGCCGAGGAACCCGCACACGGCCGGGATCGACGCGACGAGCCCCGCGTTGAGGATCGACATCCCGCGCGCCTGCACCAGATAGACGGGAAACCACGTGATGAAGAAGTAGGTGAGCGCGTTGATGCAGTACTGTGCGACGTACACGCCGACCAGCATCCGGTTCCTCAGCAGCGCCTTCACGTGACGCATCGACGGGCCGCCTTCGCGTGCGCCCGTCGCCTGGTCGATGTTGACGAGCGCGCCGCCTTCGGCGAGGTAGTCGAGTTCCGCGCGGTTGATGGTCGGGTGCGCCTTCGGGTCGTACATCGTGCGGTTCCACACCAGCACGAACGCGAAGCCGAGCACGCCCATCACCGCGAACACCGACTGCCAGCCGAACGCGTGCACGAGCCAGCCCATCAGCGGCGCGAACACGACGGTCGCCGCGTACTGCGCGGCGTTGAAGATCGCCGATGCGGTGCCGCGTTCGGCGGCCGGGAACCACGCGGACACGATCCGGCTGTTGGCCGGGAACGACGGCGCCTCGGCTGCGCCGACCAGGAAGCGCAGCCCGAACAGCAGCGCGAACGCGGCCGCGCCGCCGAAGAAGCCGATGCCGCCCTGCAGCAGCGTGAACAGCGACCAGAAGAAGATGCTGAATGCGTAGACGATGCGCGACCCGAAGCGGTCGAGCAGCCAGCCGCCCGGCAATTGCGCGATCACGTACGACCAGCCGAACGCCGAGAAGATGAAGCCCATCTGCACGTGGCTCAGGTGCAGCGAGCGGGCCAGCGCGGGGCCCGCGATCGCGATCGCCGCGCGATCCGCGTAGTTGATCGTCGTGACCGCGAACAGCACGGCCAGCACCAGCCAGCGCACGCGGGTGCGCCGGGCCGTTGCCGACGCGGACGCCGGCAATGCGTGAAGCGGATTCATGACTTGTCTCCTCCGAAGGGCGGAAGGCGCCGTCGAGCGGCACGCGCGTCGGGTGCGCGCGTAATGTAGTGATGCCGCCGGCGGAGGCCGGGCACCGGACGCCGAGGCAGGCAGAGCGTCCGGGCCATTCTGTCATGTCGATATTTGCGCTTTCATGCCAATTGCTGACTTGATCGATTCAGCATTTGAATCGATCAGCTGACGCGAGCGGTCTCGCGTACGCGCCCGTCCATGCCGCTGCCGTCGTCGGCGTTCGACGGGCGCGTGTCGCTCGACGACGTACTCCCAGCGCACGCTCGACATCGCGGCGCCGCGACGCCGGGGCGGGCGGCCTGATCGGTCACGCCGGTTCTCCCGGCAGGATGGAACCCGTCGACGATGTTTTTACCCGGATAATATTGACATCCAATTAATACCCGGATAAAAATAGCGTCATTCCGATTCCAGCCCCCGGGCGACCACGATGACCTCTTCCATGCTTCTTCCTTCGTACACGGCCTTCGACGGCCATCGGCGGCTCGCATCGGGCCCGCTTGCGACGGTCGCGCTCGCGGTCCGGCAGGCGGCCGGCGACGCGGCGCCCGGCACGATCCTGATCTTCGACGACGCGACCGGCCGCTCGATCGACCTCGACCTGCGCGGCACGGCGGACGACATCCGGGCGCGCTATGCGGCGCCGTCGGGCGACGCAGCCGGCAGCGCCGGCGAGCCGGGTGGCGCGGTCGCGGGCGAACAGCGCGGCCGCGGCCGGCCGAAGCTTGGCGTGGTGTCGCGCGAGGTTACGCTGCTGCCGCGCCACTGGGAATGGCTCGGCGCGCAGCCGGGCGGTGCGTCGGTCGCGCTGCGCAAGCTCGTCGAGGACGCGCGACGCACGCATGCGGCGGCCGACCGGCAGCGCGACGCGCAGGCGCGCGCATACCACTTCATGTCGGCGATGGCGGGCGACCTGCCCGGTTTCGAGGAAGCCGCGCGGGCGCTGTATGCGAACGATCCGGCGCGGCTGGCCGAACTGATCGCCGGCTGGCCCGACGACGTGCGCGACCATGCGCTCGCGCTGGCGCGCGGCGATCTGCCGCCGGCCGCCGACGACTGCTGACGGAGCGCCGACGCGATGACCGTATTCGACCTGAACCGCGGCGCGATCGCGCCGGTCGCCGACGAAGTCGACGTCGTCGACCTGCGTGTGACGGGCGCCATTCCGCGCGAACTCGACGGCACGTTGCTGCGCAACGGCCCGAACCCGCCGGGCGGCCGCTTCGACGGCAACGACATGCTGTCGTGGTGGCCGGAGGCCGCGATGCTGCATGCGATCGCGTTCGACGACGGCCGCGCGGCCGGCTACCGGAACCGCTGGGCGCGCACGCGGCGCTGGGCCGCCGTCCATGCACCGGGGCAGGCGCCGCATCTGCCCGACACCAATCCGAACGTGAGCGTGCTGCAGCATGCGGGCGAATTGCTCGCGCTGGCCGAGGGCGGCGTGCCGCTCGCGATCACCGCCGCGCTCGATTCGTTCGGCGTGCCGACGCGGCACGCGGGCTTCGACGGCGCGATGACCGCGCATCCGAAGGTCGATCCGGTAACCGGCGAGCTGATCCTGTTTCGCGCGGACTGGCGCGCACCGTGGCTGCGCTACGGCGTCGCGGATGCGCTCGGCGTGCCGCGCGTCGATTTCGAGATCGAGCTGGGCGCGCCGTCGATGATGCACGACCTCGCGATCACCGAAACCCGCAGCCTGCTGCTCGACCTGAACGTCGGCTACGACTTCTCGCTGCTGAAGCAGGGCCACCGGATGCCGCTGCGCTGGCACGACGACCGGCCCGCGCGCATCGGCGTGCTGCCGCGCCACGGCGGCGACGTGCGCTGGTTCGGCGTCGAGCCGTGCTTCATCCAGCACGTCGTGAACGCGTACGACTGCGACGCGTCGTGCATCGTGCTCGACGCGGTGCGCTATCCGTCGTTCCTGCGGCTCGACGCGCGCACGGGCCGCTTCGCCGACAACCCGGTCGGCGAGCTGTGGCGGTACGTGATCGACACCGCGAACGGGCTGATCGACGAAGGGCCGCTCGCCGACGGCGGCATCGAGCTGCCGCGCATCAACGAAAGCCGGACCGGGCGCGGCTACCGCTATCTATATGCGGTCGAGCAGCCGAATAACGCGGAAATGCGCGGCGTGATGCGCTTCGACCACGCGCGCGGCACGACCACGCACTACGCGGTGCCGGCCGGCGACCAGAACGGCGAGCCGGTGTTCGTGCCGCGCCCGGGCGGCGCGGACGAGGACGACGGCTGGCTGCTGGTAATGGTCTACCGCGCGGCGACGGACACGAGCGACGTCGTGATCCTCGATGCGCGCGCGATCGACGCGGGGCCGGTCGCGACCGTGCACCTGCCGCGCCGCGTGCCGGCCGGGTTCCACGGCGCGTGGGTGCCGCGCGAACGTTGAACGTGCGCGTCGGCGCCGCGCGTCACTGCGCGCGCAGCGCGTCGACGATCTTCAGTCGTGCGGCGCGCATCGCCGGCAGGAACCCGCCGACGAGCCCCATCACGAGCGAGAACACGAGCGTCTTCACGACGATCGCGGGCGTCAGCACGAAGCGGAACGACAGGTCCGAGAAGGTCTGGAAATTGGTCGTCGAGAACGACGCGAACTGCATCAGCGACGCGCACGCGAGCCCCGCGACGCCGCCGACGAAGCCGAGCAGCAGCGCCTCCAGCAGGAACGCGGCGAGCACGTTGGTGCGCTTGAAGCCGAGCGCGCGCAGCGTGCCGATCTCGGCCACGCGGTTCGCGACCGACGCATACATCGTGATCATCGCGCCGATCATCGCGGCGATCGAGAAGATCGTCGACAGCGTGATGCCGAGGATGTTGATGAACGTCGACAGCGCCTTCGACTGGTCGCCGTAGAAGGTCTGCTCGCGCTTCGCCTCGTCGGTCAGGCGCGGATCGACGTCGATGTCGGCCTTGAAGCGCGCGAAGCCGTCGGCGCTCGGGATGCGCAGCACCATCGACGAATAGCTGGTGCGCCGGAACGACTGCATCAGCTGGTCGACGTCGCCCCAGATCTCCGAATCGAAGCCGCTGCCGCCCGCGTCCAAGATGCCGACGATGGTCCAGTCGCGCTGCGCGAAGTGCAGGCGATCGCCGAGCTGCGTGCCGCTGAAGCCTTTCGCGATCGCGCTGCCGACGACGATCTCCGACGAGCCCGGCGCGAACGGGCGGCCGGCCACGAGCGTCACGTGCGGCCGCAGCGCGAGGCCCGCCGGCGACACGCCGCGGATCACGACGTTCGACGGCTTGCCGGTCGACGTCTTCACGAGCGAGATCAGCACCACGGCCTCCTTCGACACGAGCGGCCGGCCGTCGGGGCCGAGCGCGACGGCCGGATGCATCTCGAGCGCATTGGCCTGCTGATGGTCGATCGAACTCTGGATCTCGGTCTCGGCGCCCTTGCGGATCACCACCGCGTTGTCGGGTTCGCCGGTCGATACGAGTGTCTTCGTGAGCCCCGCATCGAGCATCTGCACCGTCGCGAACACGAAGATCACGAGCGCCATGCCACCGGCGGTCAACGCGGTGGTGAGCCGCCGGGTCCACAGGTTGCGTGCGATGTAGGTGAGCGGGATCGCCATGCGCGTCTCTATCCGATCGCCCGCAGGCCTTCGACCACGCGCACGCGCGCCGCCTGCCACGCCGGCACGATTGCCGCAGCGAAGCCGACCGCGACCGAGCACGCGGCCTGCAGCACGACCGTCTCGGTCGACACCTTGAATACCGGGAAAATGCCGCCCGCCGCCTGCTTGAACAGGTTCGCGGCGGGCGGCGTCGCGAGCATCCCGAGCCCGCCGCCGACCACCGCGATCACGACCGATTCGCCGAACACGATCAGCGCGAGGAACCCGGGGCCGAAGCCGAGCGCCTTCAGCGTCGCGTATTCGGCCGTGCGCTCGCGCGCGCTCATCGCCATCGCGTTGGCCATCACGGCCATGATGATCAGGATCACCACGTACGACACGAGGCGGATCGCCGCGATGATCTGGTTCGACATCGCGACGAAGCCGAGCTGGAACGCCTGCTCGGTCTCGGTCAGCGTTTCGGCGAGCGAGTTCTTGAACACCGCGTCGACGTTGCGCGCGATCGACGCGCCGTCGTCGGGGTTCGCGACGCCGAGCACGAACACGCCGACCTGGTCGGCCTGCTTCGGCGTGCGCTTGCGCACCGTCTCGTTCAGGTAATCCCAGTGGAACACCAGTTGACGCGTGATCGTCGAGTCGTCGCGGCCGTCGAGAATCCCGCGCACGACGAAGTCCCACGTGCCCGGATAGATCGTGCCTTTCAGCGGAATCACGTCGCCGACCTTGAAGCCGAACTGCGTCGCGAGCTGGCGGCCGACGAGGCAGCCGCGGCGGTCGCGATCGTAGTCGGCGCGCTGCTGCGCCGGCAGGATGAATTCCGGATACAGGTCGAGATAGTTCTCCGACACCGCGAAGCTCGCGAAGAAGTTCTTCGGGTCGCGGTAGATGCCGCCGAACCAGTTCGAGCGGACCACGGCCGTCACGCCGTCGACGCCGCGGATCCGGTTCTCGTAGCTCACCGGCAGCGGAAATACCAGCGAGATCGCGTTGCGCGTGACGAGCCGGCCGCTGGACGCGGCCGCCGCGCCCGCGTACCACGCATCGACGACGGTGTGCAGCAGCCCGAACGCGAGCACGGCGATCGTGAGCCCGAGCACGGTCAGCAGCGTGCGCAGCCGGTGCCGCAGCGCGTTGCGCGCGATCAGCTTCAGCACGTACATCGCGCGCGCTCGCGTCGATCAGGCCGCGTGCCCATCGATCAGCTCCCCCTTTTCCAGATGGACGAGCGAGCGCGCGGCGCCGGCCGCGTGCGCGTCGTGCGTCACCATGATGATCGTCTTGCCGAGCTCGGCGTTCATCCGCTGCAGCATCGCGAGCACGTCGGTGGCCGATGCGCGGTCGAGGTCGCCGGTCGGCTCGTCGGCGACGATCAGCACCGGATCGGTGATCAGCGCGCGCGCGATCGCGACGCGCTGCTGCTGGCCGCCCGACAGCTCCGACGGGTAATGGCTCGTGCGATCGCCGAGATTCACCATGTCGAGCACGAGCTCGACGCGTTCGCGCCGCTCGCGGCGCGACAGGTGCGTGAGCATCAGCGGCAGCTCGACGTTCTCGAACGCGGTGAGCACGGGCATCAGGTTGTAGAACTGGAAGATGAAGCCGACGTTCGCCGCGCGCCATTCGGCCAGTTGCGCCTCGGCGAGTTGCGAGATGTCGAGGCCGCCGACGCGCAGCTCGCCGCTGTCGGGCCGGTCGATGCCGGCCACGAGGTTCAGCAGCGTGCTCTTGCCGGAGCCCGACGGCCCCATCAGCGCGACGAAGTCGCCTTCGCCGATGTCGAGCGTGATGTCGGTCAGCACGGGCACGATCTGGTTGCCGCGCCGGTACGACTTCGCGACGTGGCTGAGCTCGACGAGGGGTGGCCGGGCGTCGTTCACGCGCTACTTCTTCGCGACGGTCACTTTCGCGCCGTCCTTCAGTTTCGCGCCCGGCGCGAGCACGACCGTGTCGCCGGGTTTCACGCCGCGCACCGCGACGAGTTCGCCGATCCGCGCGCCCTTCGTCACGGCCACCGCATGCACGGCGTCGTCCTTCACGACGAACACGACCGGCCGGCCGTCGCGCTCCACGACCGCGCTCGCCTGCACGGCCGTCACCGGCTGCCGGTCCTGCGCCGTCGCCGGCTTCGACAGGAACGCGATCTTCGCGCTCATGTCGGGCAGCACGCGCTCGTCGCGGTCGACGAAGCGCACCTTCACGAGCACGGTGGCCTTCGAGCGGTCCACGGTCGGCACGATGCGCGACACGCGGCCCGCGAAGCGCATGTCGGGCAGCGCGTCGAGCTGGATCTCGCACGGCTGCTCGGCGCGGATCTTCGCGATGTTCGATTCGGCGACGTCGGCCTCGACCTCGAGCGTCTCCATGTCGGCGATCGTCACGACCGCGCCCTTGCTGTCCGACGCGGACGAGAACGGCGTGATGTTGTCGCCGACGTTCGCATGCTTCGCGAGCACGATGCCGTCGAACGGCGCGCGGATCACCGTCTGGTCGACCGCCACCTGCGCGGCCTGCGCGTTCGCTTCGGCCGACACGATCGCGGCCTGGTCGCTGTTGAGCGTCGCGCGCGCCTTGTTCACGCGCGCCGTGTCGGTGTCGAGCTGCGCGGCCGGCACGGCGCCCTTCGGCGCGAGCGCGGCGGTGCGGCGCAGCGCGATCTCCGCATCCTTGAGTTCCGCCTGCGCGACGCCGAGGTTCGCACGGGACACCTGCACCTGCGCACGCGCCTGGGCGAGCGACGCTTGCACGTCGTTGCTTTCGAGACGCGCGATGATCTGGTCCTGCTTCACGCGCGTGCCTTCGAGCACGCCGAGCCACTCGACGCGCCCCTGGCCCTTCGACGCGACCGCGGCCTTGCGCTGCGGCACGACGTAGCCGGTCGCATTGAGCTGCGTATCGTTCTGGTACGGGTAGGCGGACGTGACGGACGTGGTGTCGACGGTCGGCCGGCCGGTGAGCGCGAGGCCGGCGACGATCGCGACGACGACGAGCGCGGCGGCGACCGCATAGCGCCCCCAGCGGCGCCGGCGCGGCACCGGGGCGATCGGACGCCGGTCGATTTTCAGTTTGTCCAGATTGTGATCGGGCAATTTGAGCGCCTCGAGACGGCGGCGGTCGTGCGACCGGCCGCGATCTGGTTTCCGGGGAAAGGGACGGATGGACGCCAGTATAAGCGTCGCTCCGGCGCCGCGCGAGCCGGTTTGCGGCGCCGTGCGGCGGCGGCCCGTCCGGCCCGCTGGCGCCGGCCGACGCGCCCGCCCCCGGGGAAACCCGAGGATGCAAGCAACGTGTCAACTTGCCGCGAATGCGGTGCGTTATGGAACCAGTGCGTCAGGTTTTGTCGCGACGGAACGGCGAAAGCCGGCCTCGCGGCCTGGGGCTCCGGTGCGAATGCCTCGCATCTTTACTTACCGGTACGTTTGATTTTTTCTCCGCTAAAGGAAGAACAATGAAGAAGACGCTCGCTTCGATCATCGCCGCAGCATTCGCACTCGCATCGGTTTCGGCATTCGCACAGGCGTCCGCGCCGGCAGCCGACACGTCGGCTGCCGCATCGGCACCGGCCAAGAAGGATCACAGCAAGCCGAAGCACCAACTGAAGCACCACGGCTCGAAGAAGGGCCAGGCGAAGGCTGCAGCCGCATCGGCCGCCGGCACGAACGACGCAGGCACGCAGAACTAAGCGGTTCCGCCGCCACGGCCGGCGTTGCCGGTCATCGGTCGGCCAACCCCGCATGCTCCGGCATGCGGGGTTTTGTTTTTTCAGGCGCCGAATGCGCACCGCGCCCGGCCGGCGGCAGGCGCTGCAGCGCGCCGGCATCTGTGTTTAACTCGCGGCTTCACGGAGCGAAGGAGCGAGACATGGATCTCGGGTTTATCGGGCTGGGCGAAATGGGGCAGGCGATCGCGACGAACCTGCTGAAGGCGGGCCACACGGTGCGGGTCTGGAACCGGTCGCGCGAGCGGGCCGAGCCGCTCGCGGCATTCGGCGCGCAGATCGTCGACACGCCGGCCGACGCGTTTCGCGGCGACGCCGTGTTCTCGATGCTCGGCGACGATGCGGCCGCGCGCGCGGTGTTCGACGACGCGCTGCTGGCCCAGGCGCCGCGCGGGCTGATCCACGTGAACATGGCGACCGTGTCGGTCGCGCTCGCCGAATCGCTCGCGCACGCGCATGCGTCGCGCGGCATCGACTATGTCGCCGCGCCGGTGATGGGCCGGCCCGACGTCGCGGCCGCCGCGCGCCTGACGATCATGGCCGGCGGCCCGGCCGAGGCGATCGACCGCATGCAGCCGCTGTTCGACGCGATCGGCCAGAAGACCTGGCGCTTCGGCTCGCTGCCGCAGCACGCGAACGTCGCGAAGATCGCCGCGAACTTCACGCTCGCGTCGGCGATCGAGACGCTCGGCGAGGCGTCCGCGCTGCTCGGCGCGCACGGCGTCGCGATGCGCGATTTCCTCGACGTGATCACCAGCAGCGTGTTTCCGGGGCCCGTCTACGAAGGCTACGGCGCGATGATCGCCGAGCGGCGCTACGAGCCCGCGCGCTTCAAGGCGCGGCTCGGGCTGAAGGACGTCCGGCTCGCGCTGGAGGCCGGCGACGCGACGTCGGTGCCGCTGCCGGTGGCGAGCGTCGTGCGCGACAGCCTGCTCGATGCGCTCGCGCACGGCGGCGGCGACCAGGATTTCGCGGTGCTCGGCGAGGCCGCGCTGCGCCGCGCGGGCCGCTGACACGCGACAGAAGCGCGGTGCGCACGGCATAATCGACAGTCCGTTTTCCCTACATTCATTTCAGGCAGAGGCAGTCATGAACTTGCATACGTGGTGGCTTTTCGTGGCGACGGTGTTCGTCGTGTCGGCGATTCCGGGCCCGAACATGCTGCTCGTGATGACGCACGGCGCGCGCCACGGGCTGCGGCGCTCGTCCGCGACGATGGCCGGCTGCCTGAGCGCGCTGGTGCTGATGCTCGCGGTCTCCGCGGCCGGGCTCGGCGCGGTGCTCGAAGCATGGCCGGCGACGTTCGATGCGTTGCGCTTCGCGGGCGCAGCCTATCTGATCTATCTCGGCGTGAAGGCGTGGCGCGCGCGCGTGGACGACGCGCCGGCGGCCGACGTCGATGCGGTGTCGTCGCAAGCGGCCTCGACATCGCGCGTCGCGCTGTTCCGCAACGGCTTCCTGGTCGCGGGCAGCAACCCGAAGGCGATCCTGTTCGCGGCCGCGCTGCTGCCGCAGTTCATCAACGCGGCCGAGCCGACGCTGCCGCAGTTCGGCATCCTCGTCGTCACGTTTGCGGTGATCGAGGTGAGCTGGTATCTCGTCTACGCGGCGTTCGGCACGCGCATCGGCGCCACGCTGAAGAGCCAGAGCGTCGCGAAGGTGTTCAACCGGCTGACGGGCGGGCTGTTCGTCGGCTTCGGCGCGATGATGGCGCTGGTCCGTCACTGATTCCCGGCCGACCCCGGCGTACCGAATGCCCCATCTCTCGCAAGAGGGTGGGGCGTTCGGCTTTTGGGCGCCGCTTCACCGGTGAGTGCTCACGCACGCGGCCGATCCAGCGCCGCCGCGCCGGGCCCGCGTCCGGTCGCCAGCCCGAACACGGTCGCCGCGCCGGCGAACGCGAATCCGACGCCACACACCGCGCTCCAGCCGCCCCATGCCCACGCGCTGCCCGCGAGCGCCGCGCCGAGCGCGCCGCCGACGAAGAACAGCCCGACGAACAGCCCGTTCAGGCGTCCGCGCGCGGCCGGGTTCAGCAGGTTGATCGCGCGGCGACCAATCGTCTGATCGACGATCACGCCCGCATCGAGCAGCGCCGCGCCGCCGGCCAGCAGCGCGAGCGCGACGCCGCGATGCGCGTGCGCATCGAAGCCGAACCAGCCTGCGCCGGCGATGCCGAGCACGACGAGCGCCGCGAGCATCGTGCCGTGCGCGAGCCGTTGCGCGGCCGGGCCGTGGCCGCGGTCGCCCGCGCGGCCGGCGAGCGGCGTGACGATCGCGCCGCTGGCGCCGGCGAACGCGAACAGCGCAATGCCGTGCAGATCGAGCGCGAACGGCGGCTGCGCGAGCCGCAGCCCGACGGCGGTCCAGAACGCGCTGAACGCGGCCATCGCGAGCGCGGCCAACAGCGCATGCCGGCGCAGCACCGGTTCGTCGGCAAGCAGCCGTCCCATCGACGCGAGCAACGCGCGGTAACTGGCCGTGATCGACGGCGTGCGCGCCGGCAGGCGCAGCGCGAGCACGACCGCGATCGCCGCGTTCGCGAGCGCGGCGAGCAGATAGAACGCACGCCAGCCTGCCGACCCCGCGATCAGGCTTGCGAGCGGCCGCGACAGCAGGATCCCGAGCATCAGCCCGCTCATCACGTTGCCGACCGCGCGGCCGCGCTGCGCGTCGGGCGCCATCGACGCGGCCATCGGCACGAGCATCTGGATGACGCTCGACGCGGCGCCGGCCGCGAGCGTCGCGAGCAGGAACACGGCGCCCGACTGCGTGAAGGCGGGCAGCGCGAGCGCGGCCGCGCAGACGGCGAGCGTCGCGACGATCAAACGGCGGTTCTCGAGCAGGTCGACCAGCGGCACGAGCAACGCGAGCCCGGCCGCATAGCCGAGCTGCGGCAGCATCGCGACGAGGCCCGCGAGGCCGGGCGGCAGGTGCAGGTCCGCGCTGATCGGGCCGGTCAACGGCTGCGCGGCGAACAGGTCCATCACGATCACGCCGACCGTCGCGGCGAAGAACAGCGTCATGCCGGTGCTCAGTGCGGGCGGCGCGGGCGCGGCGACGGTCGGAGAAACGGGGGCGGAGCAACGATTGGCAGGGCAGTTCATTGCAAACCAGGAGGAGTCGAAGGAACGCCCATCGTAGGTGTCCGATCTTTATGCGACAATTGAAATATGTCTAACATGATTATGCGAGTTTGTTTTGAATACGCGTGATCTCCAGGCGTTCGTCGCGGTCGTCGACAGCGGGTCGATGGTCGCCGCGGCCGCGAAGCTCCACCTGACGCAGCCGGGCCTGACGCGGCGCGTGCAGAACCTCGAAACGCTGCTTGGCGTGCCGTTGCTCGAACGGCAGAGCAAGCCGCTGAAGCCGACCGCCGCCGGGCGCGACGTCTACGCGCTCGCGCGCAACGTGCTCGGCGCGGTCGACGAACTGATGGCGGCGGGCACACCGGACAGCGAGCCGTCGGGCGAGCTGCGCATCGGCGTGCCGCCGTTTCTGTCCGAACTCGCGCTGGAGCGGCCGATCGACCGGCTGCGCGACGCGTTTCCGCGCCTCACGCTGCGCGTGACGGCCGGCTGGTCGCCCGCGCTGGTGCAGGGCATCGAGCGCGGTGCGCTCGACGTCGCGACCGTGATGGTGCCCGCGAGCGCGGCGCTGCCGGACGCATTGACGGCGACGCTGCTCGCCACGCAGCCGACGGTGCTCGTGGCCGCACGCGATTTCCCGCTGCCGGACGGCCCGCTGTCGCTCGACACGCTGTCGGGCTTTCCGTGGGTACTGAGCCAGGACGGCTGTGGGATGCGTTCGGCGCTGAGCCGCGCGCTCGGCGCGGCCGGGCTGCCGTTCGACGTCGCGGTCGAGGCATTCGGCTCGGAACTGCAGTTGTCGCTCGTCGCGCGCGGCGCCGGCATCGGCATCGCGCCGCCGAACGCGCTGGCGCGCAGCGCGCATCGCGATGCGCTGAGGGTGGTGGAAACGGCGGGGCTGGAAACGCGGATCAACGTATGGATCGTGCACGGCACGCTGCCGGGCCGCCTCATGCGGCCGGTCGCGCTGCTGCGCGACGCACTGGGCGAGGTGCTGGAGCGGGAGAGCGGAAAGGGGTCAGGCGCCGTGACGGAGAAGTAGAGGCCGCGTTCGAGGGAAAATCCTTATTTTCTCTACGGAAATGTTGCATTGCGGAAACCGATTCGATATGATTGCACCTGTCTCCTCCATGTCTCCTCTGATATGGATTCAGCCCGCCGATCAGGCGGGCTTTTTTTTGCCTGCGATTGAGTCGCAGCGCTCCATTTCCATTCGCCGACGGCCGCCGCGCTCAGAACTTGTATGTCATCCCGACGTAGCTGATGATCGGGTCCGCCTTCAGGTCCGATTTCGACTCGGCGAGCACCGAGCCGTCCGCCGCCTTGATCGTCACCGTCGACGTCGTCTTCAGCGGGATGTAGGTCACCGACGCGACCAGCCCGAAGTGTTCCGTCAAGTTGTACTGCAGGCCCGCGTTGAACACCGGCTGCCACGACGACGATGCCTTCGCCTCCACCGACGTCGTACCCGGCTTGCCCGCGCCCGCCGCGAGGATCGCGCCGAGGTTGTCCTGCGTCTGCTTGATGAAGTTCGTATTGAGCTGCAGGTCGCTGAACCAGTTGTACGACACGCCGAGGCCGAGGAACGGGCGGAACTTCGCGGTCGCCTGCCCGAAGTAGTACTGCAGGATCACCGCCGGGCTCCACTGCCGCACGCTCTTCACGATCGGATTGACCGAGGCCAGCCCGATGTTCTGCGTGCCGAGCGCGCCGGCCGGCCCCGGCGGCTTGATCGTGCCCTGGCCCGACACCTTGAACACCGGCGGCACGCCGGCCACCGACGTGACCGCGATATGGTCGGTCAGGAAGTGGCTGACCGTCAGGCCGACGGTGTCGGCGCCGCTCGTGTGCAGCCCGGTGCCGGCCGACGTGAACGACGGCGGCAGCCGCAGCGGCGTGTTGATCGGCGTCGGCGCGACGTTGGTCGTCATCGGCGTGCTGCTCTGCTGCGGCATGATGTGGAACCAGCCCAGCGTGACGACGTTGCTGCCGGCGCTCTGCGCGTGCGCGGCGAGCGGCGCCACGGCGGCGGCGCCGGCCGCCGCGCAGAGAAGGGTTTTCTTCATCACGGCTTTCCCCTCCGCTTACTGGACGAATGCGCCGATCGTGAAATACGGCGTCGATCCCGCGTTGTCGAGGAAACCGAACACGCCGCCCGAGAAGATGAACTTGCCGGTCGGCGACGTGCTGCCCGAACCCGTATGGATCGTCGTGACCGTGCCCGGCACCTTCTGCGTGTAGTCCAGGTCGAGCACTCTCGTGAGCGACGCCTGCGACGGCTGGAACGGATCGAGCAGCGTGGCCTGCTTGTCGATCAGCGCGGTGGTCCGGTAATCGAACTGGCTGTCGACGCCGATGTATTCGCCGTTCTGCGAACCGGCCGCGACGGCCGTCTGCGGCGCGAGGATCGAGATGCTCGATTCGTCGTCGGCGGTCAGGCCCGGCACGCCGTTGCTGTCCGGCGTCGGGTTCGGGTTCGCGACCCCCGTGCGCACGAGGATCGGCACGAGCTGGTTGCGCAGCTTGCCGACGACCATGAAGCCCTTGCCCTGCGGCGTGGCCGACAGCGTCGGCTTCAGCTGGCTCGCGTAGTTGTTCGACTGGAACGCGCCGCTGCCGTCGGCCGACTGCACGAAGTTCGTGCCCTGCTGCGTGCACGCGCCGCCGGCGAACTGGCCGGTCGTGTCGCACTTGGTCCACGTGCCGTCCGCGTTGATCGTCACTTTCGCGTCGATCGACGCCGGCCCGAATTTCTGCGACGGCACTTCGCCGAAGCCGATGTGGCTGTACGTACCCGCGACCTTCGTGATGTCGGTTTCGATCGACGAGAACCCGATGAACGGGTAGTACGGGAATTTCGTGTCGGGCACCGCGGCCTGGCCGAGCACGCCGTCGAACTGGATCTCCTTGCCGGGAATCGTGCCGCCCGCGACGCCGAAGCCGACGAAGATGCGCGCCGGACGCGACGCATCGAGGCTCGCGCCGTTCAGGCGGAACGCGCACTGGTTCAGCTTGTTGGTCGGCAGCAGCGTTTCCTGCGTGAGCGTGCCGCTGTCGACGGTGCCCGCGCGGGTCGGCGTGACGGTGCCGGTCTTTTGCGGCACCGCCGATTCGACATAGGTGACCTGCCAGGTCATCTTGGTCGTGTCGAGCTGGACCTTCGCGAGTTCGCCGCTGCCCGCGCCGCCCGTAAACACGGTGTTGTAGTCGAGCGTGGTAGGGCAAAGCCGCTCTTCGACGAGCGGCGGCGGGTTGTCGCTGCCGCCGCCGCAGGCGGAAAGAAGGGGGCCGGCAAAGGCCGCCGCCAGAATGAGGTTGCGCTTCATGTTGCTCCTCCAGATTTGTCTTGTGCGGCGGCCAGCTCCCTGTCGGCCGCTTCTGTTGGTCGTGCTCGTCTTGTTGGCGCCGTGCCGGGCGCCTTCGTGCCTTCCCTGCGTCACGCGGCGGCAGGCCGGCCGCCGCGTCCCCGATCGCTACTTGCTGATCTGCGCGCCCACGCCGAAGTACGGGGTCGACGACGTCGTCGAATTCGCCGACGTCGACGTGACGCCGCCGTTTACCGTGCCCTGGATCAGCGCCGCGTACAGCCCGCCCGTCGCGATCACCACGCCCGATGCGGACGGGTAGCTCGCGCCGCTCGGCGGGGCGGTTTTCGCGTTCAGCAGGCCCGGTGTCGTCTGGCCGTAGTCGAGCGTGAAGCCGTCTTCCTCGGCCTGCGTGGACGGGTTGATGAACGACGCGTTGCCGCCGCGGATCAGCGCGGCCGTGTACTTGAAGTTCGAGTCCGCGCCCGCGTAGCCGCCATCGATCGCGCCCGACGTGATCGCCGTCGCCGCGCCGAGCACCGCGATGCCCGATTCGTCGTCGACCTGCGCATCGAGGTGCAGTGGCGGCGTGCCGAGGTTCACGTTGCCCGTGCGCACGATCACCGGCACCGTCGCGCCGTTGAGCTGGCCGATCACCATGTGCGCGGTGGCCGACTTGCCGGTCGCGCCGACGATCGGCAGTTGCGTCTGCGGCAGCGTCTGCGGCGCCTTGGCGCTGTCGAAGTAGCCGCCGTTCGCGCTCGTTTTCCACGGATCGCCGGTCGTCTGGCAGCCACCCGATCCGCTCGACGTGCACGCGCCGTTCGCGTCGAACGTCTCGCTCGAGGTCGAGCCCTTCGTCGCGTAGTTGCCCGACGGCACGAGGTGGTAGAGCAGCGCGTTGTACGTGCCCGGCAGTTTTGACAGATCGGTCGTCGTGTTTGCGAAGCCGAGGAACGGATAGAAGTCGAAGTGACGGTTCGGCACCTGGCCGACGTTCTGCACGACGCCCGGGATGATCGTCAGCCCGTCGTACTGGATCGTCGCGCCCGGAATGCCGCCGCCCGCGACGCCCATGCCGACCAGCAGCATCGGCGGGTTCGCCTGGTTGAAGTCGGCGGCCGTCGAATAGGTCGAGCCGTCCGGCGCGGGGCCGGTGCCCGGCGTGAGGACGAACGCGCAGCGCGTCTGCTCGGCGGTCGGCAGCGTGCCGGTCGGCGGATGAATGACCTTGCCGGTGATCGTCGTGCCGACGCGGCTCGGCGTGACGGTGCCCGTCTTCAGCGGAATCGGCGATTCGAGCCACTTGAGCGTGTACGTCATCGCGACCGCGTCGATGTTGACGCTGACGATCTCGCCGCTACCCGCGCCGCCGAGATACGTGCTCTTCACGATATCCGCGTTGGCCGGGCACAGTGCGCCGTTGATCGGTTGCGAAGGCGGCTGCCCTTGCGTGCCGCAGCTCGAGCCGGAACATTGGGGCGCGTTGATCGGCGCGAGCGCGCCGCCTGAGTCCCCCCCACCACATGCAACCAGGAAAGGGGCAATGGCAAAGGCCGTTGCCACCCCCTTCGATAAGGTGTGCGACATGCCGCTGTCTCCAATCGTTTAATTGTGCGAGCTAATGTCGCTGCCTGTGTTTTTGCTGTCAATTGATGAACCCGTCTAAAAAAGGCGATTGAAACGGGATCTGCGAATTGAATGCTTGCCCAATAAGGCAAACGGTAAGAATTTAAACGCGGAACGGGCTACCGAAAGCTGCCGGAGTGGGGGATGCGCGACGCCCGGCACGCTCTCGCAGCACCTTCTGGCGTATAACGGCTGCGTTTAAATCAACGGGTATCCGGTTTATCCCTATTCGGGATTGACTGGATAAGGAAGGGGCGAATTAATCCACTTGTAATCGCGCAATGGAAAGCTTGTAAATATTTGTAAATGCGCGGCGCGGTGTTTTTATATATTGCCTGATACGGGTAAATAAAAAGCCGGCCAACGGCCGGCTTTGCATCGCATGCGATGTTGAATCAGCGTTTGAGGCCCGCGTCCTCGGCCGCGCCGATGTTGAGGTTCATGCACTGGATCGCGGCGCCCGACGCGCCCTTGCCGAGGTTGTCGAGGCGCGCGACCGTGACGAAGCGCTCCGCGTTGCCGAACACGAACAGGTCGACGCGGTTCGTGTCGTTGTTCGCCTGCACGTCGAAGAAGCCGCCGTCGAGGTTCGCGTCCGCATCGAACGGCGCGACGCGCACGAACGCTTCGTCCGCGTAGTACTCGGCGAACACGCGCTGCACGTCCTGCGGCGTCGCGCGCTTCGCGAGCTGCTCGGGCGTGAAGTAGGTCGTCACCGCGAGGCCCTTCAGGAACGGGCCGACGATCGGCGTGAAGATCGGTGCGTGCGCGAGGCCCGTGTGCGCGGCCATTTCCGGCAGGTGCTTGTGCGCGAGGCCGAGCGCGTACGGGCGCGGGCTCGCGAGCTTGCCGCCCGGCGTGGCGCTTTCGTACTCGGCGATCATCGACTTGCCGCCGCCGCTGTAGCCGGTGATCGAGTAGCTGTGCGCGGCGAACGTCGGCGCGACGATGCCCGCATCGACGAGCGGCCGCATCGCGAGCACGAACGCCGACGCGTGGCAGCCGGGCACCGCGATGCGCTTCGACGTGCGAATCTTCTCGCGCTGCGCGCGGGTCAGCTCGGGCAGGCCGTACGCCCAGTCGGCGCTGGTGCGGAACGCGGTGCTCGCGTCGATCAGCGTGGTGTTCGGGTTCTCGACGAGCGACGCGGATTCGCGCGACGCGACGTCCGGCAGGCACAGGAACGTGACGTCCGACGCGTTGATCAGGCGGCGGCGCTCGTCGACGTCCTTGCGCTTCGCTTCCTCGATGCGCAGGATCTCGATGTCGCTGCGTGCCGACAGGTATTCGAAGATCTTGAGGCCGGTCGTGCCTTCCTGGCCGTCGACAAAAACTTTGGTGCTCATTTCGCTCTCACTGAATGAAACGGGAGCCGCGGCGCCCTGAAACCGCCATTTTAAGACGTCATCCGGCGGCACTGCAGCGCGCGGGGCGAAAAAAGACGGCCGGCGGGCCGTCTTCGCGTCCATCTTCGTGTCCCTTTGACGCCCGCCGGTACGTGTGCGGGCCGGGGAACGCGCGCGCTCAGCGGGCGCCGGCGTCCCAGCGGGCGGTCGCTTCGGCGACGCGCCGGCCGAATGCCTTGCCGGTCTCGAGGTCGCCCGGCAGCGGCCCTTCGTCGGGCGTCGCATCGGCCGGCGACTGCGCGAGCAGGCCCGTCGAGCCGCCGAGATAGTTGATGTCGTTGCGCGTGGCCGCCTTCGAGTTCGCCGGCATCAGGCTCGTGCCGACCCACACCATCCCATGCTGCATCGCCAGCGTGACGAAATATTGAATCGTCGAGAACTTGTCGCCGTTCATCGTCGCGGAGTTCGTGAAGCCCGCGGCGATTTTGTCCTTCCATTTCTGCGTGAACCACGCTTTCGACGTGGCATCGGCGAATTGCTTGAACTGCGCGGACGGGCCGCCCATGTAGGTCGGCGCGCCGAAGACGATCGCGTCCGCCGCGTCGAGCGCGGCCCAGCCTGCGTCGTCGAGGTCGCCGACGGCGATCAGGCGCACGTTCGCGCCGGCGTCCTGCGCGCCGGCGTGCACGGCTTCGGCCAGTTTCTGCGTGTGACCGTAGCCGCTGTGATAGACGATGACGATGTTCGACATGAAGCGTTCTCCGGAAAGGGACGGGAACGGCGGGCCGCCGGCTCGCCGCGTCACGCGTCGCCGGCAGGCGGCGCGACGGTCGCGCGGCAGGGGATGCCGCGACCGGTGACGACGAGTCTAGCAAGCCGAAATGACGAGACAACGTGCGCGTGCGGCGCACCGAAATTCGCGGCGGTCTGCAATCGCGGCGCCACTGCCAGGCGAGACGCCGTGCGGCTACTGGCCGTAAGTGACCGTGAGTTGCGCGGTGCCGATCGCGAGCGTGCCGATCTCGTGCTCGAACATCGGCGCGGGGCGACCCTGCGAAATGCGCAGGTCGGTGCCTTTGAGCGCGTAGACGGTGATCACGTAGCGATGCGGCTTGCCGGGCGGCGGGCACGGGCCGCCGTAGCCGTCGATCCCGTAGTCGTTGCGTGCCTCGCTCGCGCCGATGCGGCGCAGGAAGCCGGATGCGCTCGCGTCGGCCGGCAGGCTCGTGACGGTCGCCGGAATGCCCGCGACGGCCCAGTGCCACCAGCCATGCCCGGGCGCATCGGGATCGAAGACCGTGACCGCGTAGCCGCGCGTGCCGGGCGGCGGGTTGCGCCACGCGAGTTGCGGCGAGCGGTTCGCGCCCTTGCAGTCGCCGCGGTCGAACACGTTCGCGGCCCGCACGCGGGCGCCGGGCGTCAGGTCGTCGCTCGTCACGGTGAACGGGCCTTCCGCATGCGCGGGCAGCGCCGCGAAAACGGCAGCGCACAGGAGGGCGGGGAGGAGGAACGCAGACGGGCGGCCCGATGGCGCAGGCGGAGTGATCCGGCGATCCACACGCATATGGCGCTTCTCCCGTCACGTGGGCCGGGCCGCGGCGCCCGGCATTGTTGGCGTTGTGTGTTGCCCGCGCCGCTGAGGGCGGCGATGGGTCAAGTCTAGCATTAGGGTTCGATGAGCGACGCACACCGGCGCCCGCGATCGCGATCGGTCAGCGCGCTAGTCGGCAGACGAAAAAAAACCGCCTGCGATGAAGCAGGCGGCTCTTCAGCCAGTGTGCCGGCGCGTGCGCCGGCGTGGCGTCATTCCTTCGGGGCCGTCGCGCCGCCGTGCGCGGCCGACCATTCGGCCGGTGCGTGCAGGAATTTCTCGACTTCGTCGAGCGTCTTCGTCTCGAAGTAGCCCGACGCCTTCGCGACGCGCAGCACGTCCCACCACGTGGCGAGCGCGTGCAGGTCGACGTCGATGTCCTTCAGGACCGACACGCTTTCCTTGAAGATGTCGTAGTGGAACAGCACGAAGCAGTGGTTCACCGTCGCGCCCGCGGTGCGCAGCGCGTTGACGAAGTTGATCTTGCTGCGGCTGTCGGTCGTCAGGTCTTCCACCAGCAGCACGCGCGAGCCTTCCTCGAGATGGCCTTCGATCTGCGCGTTGCGGCCGAAACCCTTCGGCTTTTTGCGCACGTACTGCATCGGCACCATCATCCGGTCCGCGATCCATGCCGCGAACGGGATGCCGGCCGTCTCGCCGCCCGCCACCGCATCGATCTGCTCGAAGCCGATGTCGCGCGTGATCGTCGTTTCCGCCATTTCCATCAGCGCACGGCGCACGCGCGGATACGAGATCAGCTTGCGGCAGTCGATATAGACGGGGCTTGCCCAGCCGGACGTGAAGATGAACGGTTTTTCGGCATTGAAGTGCACCGCCTGCACTTCGAGCAGGATTTTGGCGGTCGTATCCGAGATCGACTGACGATCGTAGCCTGTCATGGGCATTCCTTGGGTGATGAGCGAGGAGCGGGCGCGGGCCCGATGGCGCAGCAAGGGGAACCTGCCCGAAAGGCCGGGGCGCGATTGGCGGACCAATCGCATCGCTGCGCGCGTAGCCCGCTATTTTACCCGATTCAGGCCGGTTTTCGGCGGAATTCGCGCGCGCCGCCGCGCCGCTCGCCACCGGCGAAACAAACGGGGCACGACCAGTCCGACACGGACGCCGGGGATGCGGCGGTGCACCAACGGAGGTCATTTAGGGGGTGTACACTAGGCGACCCTAAGAAATCGTTCAGTACTTTGTACTTTCCTCTTGCCACCCGCCAAGGTTCGTTGGCGTGCCCATCCGGCGCGTCGCGGGCCGTCTCGCAGTCGACCATCCCCTCGATTCAGGCAGACGCGGCCGAAGGTGCTGTGTACTGAGTCGTCAATATTTCGCATGTCTCTCGCAGGTCAATCATGGACGAACAACTGAAGCAGGCCGCTCTCGCTTATCACCTGAACCCGAAACCCGGCAAGATTTCGGTCACCCCGACCAAGCCGCTGTCGAACCAGCTCGATCTGTCGCTCGCGTATTCGCCGGGCGTCGCCGCCGCGTGCGAGGCGATCCACGCCGATCCGCTCGACGCGCAGAAGTACACGTCGCGCGGCAACCTCGTCGGCGTCATCACGAACGGCACGGCCGTGCTCGGCCTCGGCAACATCGGCCCGCTCGCCGCGAAGCCGGTGATGGAAGGCAAGGGCTGCCTCTTCAAGAAATTCGCGGGCATCGACGTGTTCGACATCGAACTCTCGGAGTCCGACCCCGACAAGCTCGTCGAGGCGATCGCGATGCTCGAGCCGACGCTCGGCGGCATCAACCTCGAGGACATCAAGGCGCCGGAGTGCTTCTACATCGAGCAGAAGCTGCGCGAGCGCATGAAGATCCCCGTCTTCCACGACGACCAGCACGGCACCGCGATCATCGCATCGGCCGCGATCCTGAACGGCCTGAAGGTCGTCGGCAAGAAGCTGTCGGAAGTGAAGCTCGTGTGTTCGGGCGCCGGCGCGGCCGCGATCGCGTGTCTGGACCTGCTGGTGAACCTCGGCCTCACGAAGACGAACATCCTCGTCGCCGATTCGAAGGGCGTGATCTACGAAGGGCGCGGCAACCTCGATCCGTCGAAGCAGCGCTATGCGGCGAACACCGACGCGCGCTCGCTCGCCGATGCGATCGTCGGCGCCGACGTGTTCCTCGGCTGCTCGAGCGCGGGCGTGCTGAAGCAGGACATGGTCAAGACGATGGGCGAGCGCCCGCTGATCCTGGCGCTCGCGAACCCGGAACCGGAAATCCGCCCGGAAGACGCGAAGGCCGTGCGCCCGGACGCGATCGTCGCGACCGGCCGTTCGGACTACCCGAACCAGGTCAACAACGTGCTGTGCTTTCCGTTCATCTTCCGCGGCGCGCTCGACGTCGGCGCGACGACGATCACGGAAGAAATGAAGCTCGCGTGCGTGCGCGCGATCGCCGAGCTGGCGCAGGAAACCGACCAGAGCGAGGAGGTCGCGAAGGCGTATGAAGGCCATTCGCTGGAGTTCGGGCCGGAATACCTGATTCCGAAGCCGTTCGACCCACGCCTGATCATCAAGATCGCGCCGGCCGTGGCGCAAGCCGCGATGGATTCGGGCGTCGCCACGCGCCCGATCCAGGACATGGACGCGTACCGCGAACAGCTCGGCGCGACCGTCTACCGCACCGGCATGGTGATGCGTCCGGTGTTCGCGACCGCGAAGCAGAAGGAGGCCCGCATCGTTTTCGCCGAAGGCGAGGATGAGCGCGTGCTGCGCGCTGCGCAGTTCGTGCTGCTGGAAAAGATCGCGAAGCCGATCATCATCGGCCGTCCGTCGGTCGTCGACATGCGCCTCGCGAAGATCGGCTCGAAGCTGAAGGCCGGCACCGATTTCGAAATCGTCGATCCGGAAGACGATGCGCGCTACCACCGCTACTGGCAGGCGTATCAGGAGATCGGCGCGCGCGACGGCGTGACGCCGGAAGTCGCGAAGGCCGCGATGCGCAAGTTCAACACGCTGATCGGCGCGATGCTCGTGCACCTGGGCGACGCGGACGGAATGATCTGCGGGATGATCGATACGTTCCACAGCCACCTGAAGTTCATCGAGCAGGTGCTGGGCCGCGCGAAGGGCGCCGAGCACTTCGCCGCGATGAACCTGCTGATGCTGCCGGGCCGCAACCTGTTCGTGTGCGACACGTACGTGAACGAGTTGCCGAGCGCCGACCAGCTCGCCGACATGACGATCCAGGCCGCGGCCGAGATCGAGCGCTTCGGCATCACACCGAAGGCCGCGCTGCTGTCGAACTCGAACTTCGGCAGTGCGCCGTCGGCGTCGTCGCGCCGGATGGCCGAGGCCCGCAAGCTGATCGTCGAACGTGCGCCGAACCTCGAAGTCGACGGTGAAATGCACGGCGACGCGGCGCTGTCGGAACTGATCCGCAAGCAGGCGTTCCCGGGCACGACGCTGTCGGGCGAGGCGAACCTGCTGATCATGCCGAACGTCGAAGCGGCGAACATCGCGTACAACCTGCTGAAGATGGTCGGCGGCGAAGGCGTGACGGTCGGCCCGTTCCTGCTCGGCGCGGCCAAGCCGGTCCACATCCTGACGCCGGCCGCGACCGTGCGCCGGATCATCAACATGACGGCCGTTGCCGCCGCGAACGTGAACACGAAGTAAGTCCACGCTCGCGTGTGCCGCGCGTCACGCGCGGCACAATGAAAAACGCCACGGAACCTGCGTTCCGTGGCGTTTTTTTTCGCGTGAACCCTAAGGGCGACGGCGGCGCGGGGCGGGCATCCGGACCGCGAACGCCCGCCGCGCGCGCCGTTACGCGACCTGCTGATGCGACTGGCCGCCTGCCGGCGAGCGCCACTTCGCGAGCAGCGTGTCCCACTTCTGCCGCACCGCGCGCAGGTTGTTCTCCTTCACGTGGCCGTAGCCGCGAATGCCGTCCGGCAGCGCCGCAAGCTCGAGCGCGAGCGGCCGGTTGGCCGCGTTCAGCCTGCCCAGCACCTCGCCGATCAGCGCTTCATATTCGCCGATCAGCGCGCGCTCGGTGCGGCGCTCCGCGGTGCGGCCGAACGGGTCGAGCCCCGTGCCGCGCAGGAACTTCGCCTTCGCGAGCAGCCGGAACGCGGACATCATCCACGGGCCGTACGCCTTCTTCACAAGATGGCCGTGGGCGTCCGTCTTCGCGAACAGCGGCGGTGCGAGGTGGAATTTCAGCTTCCAGTCGCCTTCGAACTGCGCGGTCAGCCGCGCGAGGAACGCGGGATCGGACTGCAGCCGCGCGACCTCGTATTCGTCCTTGTACGCCATCAGCTTGAACAGGTTGCGCGCGACCGCTTCGGTCAGCGGCTCCTGCACCGTGTCGCCGTCGGCGAGCGCGCGCTCCGCGGCGCGCACCTTGTCGACGAATGCCGCATAACGCGACGCGTACGCGGCGTTCTGGTACGCGGTGAGGAATTCGACGCGCTTCGCGATCAGCGCGTCGACCGCCTTCTTCGTGTGCAGCGAAATCACCGTCGCGCCTTGCGCGGGCCGGGCGTCGCCGGCCGCGGCCTGCTTCACGCTGGCCAGGTCGTGCGCGGCGCGGCGGCCCCAGTCGAACGCCGCGCGGTTCTTGTCGACCGATACCGCGTTCAGCTCGATCGCGCGTTCGAGCGACGCGAGCGTCAGCGGCAGCCAGCCCTTCTGCCACGCGTAGCCGAGCACGAACGGGTTCGTGTAGATCGCGTCGCCGAGCAGCGCGACCGCGAAGCGGTTCGCATCGATGAAGTCGACCGCTTCACCGGCTGCCGCGCGGATGTCGCTCTCTGCGGACACGCCGGGGAACGCCCAGTTCGGGTTCTTGATGAACTCGGCGGTCGGCGTCTGCGCGCTGTTGACGACCACGCGCGTCGTATCGTGCCGCATCCGCGACGTGCACTCGTCGCCGGCCGTGACGATCGCATCGCAGCCGATCACGAGATCGGCTTCGCCCATCGCGATCCGCGTCGCATGGATGTCGGTCGGCGCGTGCGAGATCTGCACGTGGCTCATCACCGCGCCGCCTTTCTGCGCGAGGCCGGTGACGTCGAGCACGGTCACGCCCTTGTTCTCGAGGTGCGCGGCCATCCCGAGCAGCGCACCGATCGTGACGACGCCCGTGCCGCCCACGCCGGTGACGAGCACGCCGTACGCGCGGTCGATCGCCGGCAGCGTCGGTTCGGGAATCGGCGGCAGCGCACCGCCGTCGACCGCCACCGCCTTCGGCTTCTTCAACTGGCCGCCCTCGACCGTGACGAAGCTCGGGCAGAACCCCTTCACGCAAGAAAAGTCCTTGTTGCAGCTCGACTGGTTGATCTGGCGCTTCGTGCCGAATTCGGTTTCCAGCGGCTCGACCGACAGGCAGTTCGACTGCACCGAGCAGTCGCCGCAGCCTTCGCACACCGCGTCGTTGATCACGACGCGCTTCGCCGGGTCCGGGTATGTACCGCGTTTGCGGCGGCGGCGCTTCTCGGTCGCGCAGGTCTGGTCGTAGATCAGGATCGTCGTGCCTTCGATCTCGCGCAGCGCGCGCTGCACGTCGTCGAGCTGGTCGCGATGGTGGATCGTCACGCCCGGCGCGAGCAGCGCCTTCTGGCTGTCGTACTTCTCCGGCTCGTCGGTGACGATCACGATCTTCTTCGCGCCTTCGGACGCGAGCTGGTGCGTGATCTGCGGCACCGTCAGCACGCCGTCGACCGGCTGGCCGCCCGTCATCGCGACCGCGTCGTTGTAGAGGATCTTGTAGGTGATGTTCGCCTTCGACGAGATCGCCGCACGCACCGCGAGCAGGCCCGAATGGAAATAGGTGCCGTCGCCGAGGTTCGCGAACACGTGCTTCTCGTCGGTGAACGGCGCCTGGCCGATCCACGGCACGCCTTCGCCGCCCATCTGGCTGAAGGTGCTCGTGCTGCGGTCCATCCACACGGTCATGTAATGGCAGCCGATGCCGGCGATCGCGCGCGAGCCTTCCGGCACGTTGGTCGACGTGTTGTGCGGGCAGCCCGAGCAGAACCACGGCTTGCGCTCGGTCTGCACGTGCGGCTTCGCGAGCGCCATTTCCTTCGCGTTGATCACCGCGAGCCGCGCGGCGATGCGCGCGCGCACGTCGGACGGCAACTCGAACTTCTCGAGCCGCGTCGCGATCGCCTTCGCGATGATCGCGGGCGACAGCTCGTAGTGCGCGGGCAGCAGCCAGTTGCCCATCGGCACCGACCATTCGCCGCCGGCGCCGTCCTTCTCGTCGAACTTGCCGAACACCCGCGGGCGCTGCGCGTCGGGCCAGTTGTACAGCTCTTCCTTGATCGCGTATTCGAGGATCTGGCGCTTTTCCTCGACGACCAGGATTTCGTCGAGGCCGCGCGCGAACGCCTGCGCGCCCTGCGCTTCGAGCGGCCACACGCAGCCGACCTTGTAGAGCCGGATGCCGATCCGCGCGCAGGTTTCGTCGTCGAGGCCGAGGTCGGTCAGCGCCTGGCGCACGTCGAGGTACGCCTTGCCGCCGGTCATGATCCCGAAGCGCGCATGCGGGGAGTCGATCTCGATCCGGTCGAGCTTGTTTGCGCGCACGTAGGCGAGCGCCGCGTACCACTTGTAGTCGAGCAGCCGCGCTTCCTGCACGAGCGGCGGGTCGGGCCAGCGGATGTTCAGCCCGCCTTCCGGCAGGATGAAGTCGGTCGGCAGCACGATCTCGGTGCGATGCGGGTCGATGTCGACCGACGCCGACGATTCGACGACGTCCGTCACGCACTTGAGCGCGACCCACAGGCCCGAGTAGCGGCTCATCGCCCAGCCATGCAGGCCGAAGTCGAGATATTCCTGCACGTTGGACGGGAACAGCACCGGCAGCCCGCAGGCCTTGAAGATGTGCTCGGACTGATGCGCGAGCGTCGACGATTTGGCCGCGTGGTCGTCGCCGGCCAGCACCAGCACGCCGCCGTGCTGCGACGAGCCGGCAGAGTTCGCGTGCTTGAACACGTCGCCGGTGCGATCGACGCCCGGGCCCTTGCCGTACCACATGCCGAACACGCCGTCGTGCTTCGCGCCGGGGTACAGGTTCACTTGCTGGGAGCCCCACACCGCAGTGGCGGCGAGATCTTCGTTGAGGCCGGGCTGGAACACGATCTGGTGGGCGGCCAGGTGCTGCTTGGCTTTCCACAGCGACAGATCGAGGCCGCCCAGCGGCGAGCCGCGGTAGCCGGAGATGAAACCGGCCGTATTGAGACCGGCGGCGCGGTCGCGTTCCTGCTGGAGCATCGGCAGGCGCACGAGGGCCTGGATGCCGCTCATGTACGCGCGGCCGCGTTCCAGCGTGTATTTGTCGTCAAGCGTGACGGACTTCAGCGCGGCTTCTAGCGACGCGCGTTGGTCTGCGTCTAGCGGGGCATTCATTAACTGTCTCCTCCACCCGGTCTGGGATCACCAAAACTTCGGTTGCGTCGGCATCTTTTGGACGCGTCCGCAGTGGCCGGCATGTTCGCCGGTTTTAAGGGATGGTAGCACTGGGGCAAACCCGCCGCCCATCGGTCGCAACGCGAGGGAAAGGGCCGCCACGCACCATGAAACAGGGCGAGATCATGCGTTACATCATGTAAAAGCATGTAAAGCGGCGTTGATCTGCGGGCAAATGCCGTTAATCTTGTCGGCCTGCCGGAGGTGCCCGGCCGCGTGGGTTCGTTCCGACGCAGTCGGGGAGGCGCCGGCAGTTTTACAGGAGGTGCAATGAACACACGTCATATCCAGAGTTTCCTGATCGTGTCCGCCGCGTTTTTCTCGATGACGGGCCCGGTGCACGCGCGAGGCGCGAGCGCGCTGGCGGCAGCCGGCGCACAGATGCAGCAGATCGTGCCCGCTCAGGACGCCGCAGCGCAGCCGTCGGTCGAGCGCGCCGCCGCGTCGAAGGCGAACGTGCGTTGATGCGATCGCGCGGCCCGCGGGCCTCGCCGGCATGCAAAAAGGGCGGGAATCCTCGGATTCCCGCCCTTTTTCTTTGTGCGGCCGGATCGCGCGGCCGCCCCCGGTTGTCCGGAGCCGCCGCGCGGCGGGGGCGTCAGGCCTTGTCCTGCACGACGCCGCGGCGGATCTGGTCGAGCTCGATCGATTCGAACAGCGCCTTGAAGTTGCCTTCGCCGAAGCCCTGGTTGCCCTTGCGCTGGATGATCTCGAAAAAGATCGGCCCGATCTGGTTTTCGGTGAAGATCTGCAGCAGCAGGTCGTCGCGTGCGCCGTCGATCAGGATCTTGCGCTTCTTCAGTTCGTCCAGCGATTCGCCGTGGTTCGGCACGCGGCGGTCGACCAGTTCGTAATACGTGTCGATCGTGTCGAGCAGCTTCACTTCCTTGCTGCGCAGCCCGTCGACCGCCTGATAGATGTCGCTCGCGCCGAGCGCGATGTGCTGGATGCCTTCGCCGTGATATGCGTCGAGGTATTCCTGGATCTGGCCGGCCGTGTCCGAGCCTTCCTCGTTGATCGGGATGCGGATCTTGCCGCACGGCGACGTCATCGCCTTCGACTTCACGCCCGTCACCTTGCCTTCGATGTCGAAATAGCGCACCTCGCGGAAGTTGAACAGGCGCTCGTAGAACTCGGCCCATTCCTGCATGCGGCCGCGATGCACGTTGTGCGTCAGGTGGTCGATGTAGGTGAGGCCGTGGCCGACCGGGTTCGGGTTCGCGCCGGGAATCGGCTCGAAGTCGACGTCGTAGATGCTGATGTCGCCGATCGCGCCCGGCTGCGCGCCGTTCTTGCCGCGCCAGCGGTCGACGAAGTAGATCAGCGAATCGCCGATCCCCTTGATCGCCGGGATGTTCAGCTCCATCGGGCCCGTCTTGTTGTCGAAGCCCCATGCGCCGAGTTCCAGCGCGTGCCGGTACGCCTTCGCGGCGTCCTGCACGCGGAACGCGATCGCGCAGATCGACGGGCCGTGCAGCCGCGCGAAGCGTTGCGCGAACGAATCGGGTTCGGCGTTGATGATGAAGTTGATGTCGCCCTGGCGGTACACCGTCACGTCCTTGTGGCGGTGGCGCGCGATCGCGGTGAAACCCATCCGTTCGAACAGTTGTCCGAGTGCTTTCGGGTCCGGTGCCGTGTATTCGATAAATTCGAAGCCGTCGGTGCCGACGGGGTTGTCCCAGGTGGGGATCTGCATGTCGTGTCTCCTGTGCGGGGCGATCGGCCGGGGGCGGCGTGCGCGTGCCCGGCGTGGTTCGATGTCGACGGCCGCGCCCATCACGAGCGTGCGCGGCAAGCCGAGACATGCGACAGAGTGTAGCGGGCGGCCGCGAGCGGAAACTTGCGAACTTAATCGCCCGCGCCTACGATGGCGCAATTTCCAGTCTCAAAACACTCAGTGGAGGGCAGAAGATGGCGCAAGCCGAATTGGATGCCATCGACCGGCGCATTCTCGCGATTCTTCAGGAGAACGGGCGCCTGTCGAACCAGGAGATCGCCGAGCGCGTGAACCTGTCGCCGAGCCCGTGCTTGCGGCGAATCCGGCGGCTCGAGGAAATCGGCGTGATCACCGGCTACGTCGCGCTGCTGAATCCGCAGAAGCTCGGGCTCGACCTGCTCGCCTACGTGAGCGTGCGGCTCGAAAAGCGCGGCGGCCTCGCGCCGGTCCGGGCCGACGAGACGTCGGCGCGCGCGGGCGCGACCCACGCGGAGCTGTTCCGCGCGGCCGTGCAGACCTGGCCGGAAGTGGTCGCGTGCCATGCGATGACGGGCGACATGGATTACCTGCTGCGCGTACAGGTCGAGGACATGGCGCATTTCTCCCGCTTCGTGCAGGAGCATCTGCTGCATCACCCGTCGGTGATCGACGTGAAGACGAGCTTCTCGCTCGATTGCTTCAAGGAAACGACGGCGTTGCCGATTCGTTCGGTGCGCTAGCGTGGCGGGGAAGGGGGGCGCCGGGCGCGCCGCAGGCGCGGCCCGGCTGGCCGACGTCAGGCCGTCAGTGTGGCCGGCATCAGCGATTCGATGAACTTCGTCGTGCGGCGCGCCTGGCGCTTCATCGCGTAGTCGAACACCGCGGCCTGTTCCTGCAGCATCTCGGCGATGATCGTCGAGTGGTCGGCCGGCGGCAGCGACAGATACGCATCGGCTTCGCCGTACGCGTACTCGATCCGCATCCCGGACTTCTTCGCGATGTGCATCATCGTCGCGTTACGCGACAGGCAGTGCATGTACAGCATCGTCACGTGCGTGTTGCGGCTGCGGATCGCCGCGCGCTCGAACAGTTTCGAGCCGACGCCGCGGCCGCGCGCGCTTTCGAGCACCGACACGCCGAATTCGGCCGTGCGCGTGTCGCCCTCGGCCGGCAGGTAGGCCAGGTGGCCGACGCCGATCAGTTCGAGGTCGTGGTCGAACACGCCGAACACCGTATCGCGACCGAAGTCGAGCGTGCGGACATAGTTCTCGATCACGTGATCGGGCACCATCTGGCCGAAGCGCAGCAGGCGGTCCTCTTCGTCGAGCGAGAGAAAGTGGGTGAGCATCTGCTCACGGTCTTTGGAAGCCAGTTCCCTGACGAGAACCGGCGCAGTAGCGACCTTGCCGACAGCAGCGGCACGGCCGTTGAATTGCGTGTTCATCGTGGGTTCCTCAGTGTGGGTGCACAAGCGGGTTGTGCAATGCAACAGCATTTTACCCGAGCGAGGTTGGGGAAAACCCGTATTTGACGTTATTTGTGCTGAGGAGGAATTCTAAAACCGCTTAGTTCATTCTTTAAGTTATTGATTTTAAGCGAATTTAAAATTCATCATATGAAATGCGCGGCGGGCGGTCGGCTGTGCCCGTCGCGCAACGCATGCTGCTGCGCGGCAATCAGGCCGCCGTCGACAGCCCGCGCTCGATGAGGTCGATCACCTGTTCCGCGAAGTCGCGGTAGCCGAGGCGGCCGCCCGGCTTCAGCCACGTGAAGGTCCAGTTGATCATCCCGAACACCATCATCGTCACCGAGGTCTGGTTTTCCTTCGAGATGCGGTCCGGGTACGCACGCGCGAGCTGCCGCGTAAACGCCGCGACGATGTCGCGCTGGCGGTCGAGCACGATTTCACGCTGTGCGTCCTCGAGATACTTCACGTCGTTGAGCAGCGCGACGTGGCGGCTGTGCGACGTCTCGTATTCGGCGAGGAACGCGCGCACGAGTTCGGCGAACGCGTCGCGCTCGCTGAGGCCGCGCCGCTGGCTCGCGCCCTCGACCTCGGCGATGATCAGCATCAGCCGTTTCGTGTAGCGGTCGAGCAGGTCGAACAGGATCGCTTCCTTGCTCTCGTAATAGTGATAGAGCCGCGCCTTCGACGTGCCGCTCGCGGTCGCGAGATCGGACATCGACGTACTCGGGTAGCTCGTCTGCGCGAATTTCTCGGCGGCCAGGTCGAGGATCTGCTCGCGCTGGGATTCGTGGTCGGGCGCTCGGGTTCGGGCCATGGTCGAATGCGGAAGATTAGCGGTGCGCGGCGGCGCGCACCTGCGTGGAAGAGAGGGCGTCGGGCGCGTCGTCCTGCAGCTCGAGCCGGCCGGCGGCCGCGAGTTCGCGACAGCGCCACCACGCGAGCGAGTCGCTGACGAACAGCCCGCCGCGGTCGGCGGCGGCCATGATGCTGCCAACGAGGTGTCGCGCGGGCTGCCAGTCGGTTTCCGCGCGCGCGACGATCAACGCGTCGAGATCGGCGTAGTGGCCGCTCTTGATCGTGTTGCTGACCCAATAACGCAGTTCGGCGTTCAGATGTTTCGCTTCCTGCCATTCGAGCGCGAGGCGGCCGATGCGCAGGACCGAGACCGGCGCGGCCGCCGGCCGCTTGCGCGCTAGTTCCGCGGGCGAGAACATCCCGGTCGCGCAGGCCTGGTCGGTACGCGACAGCGCCGCGCGCTGTGCCGCGTCGAGATCGGCGGCCGACAGCCGCACCTCGTTCAGGCGCTGCGGCACGTTGCGCAGGTGATAGGCGACGCGGCGCAGCAGCAGCTTGTCGCCGACGCTCGGCGCGTGCCACACGACGACCTGGCCGGTCTCCGTCGCGAGCTGGTCGAGGCGCGCGAATTCGGCCTCGATTTCCGCGTTCCAGTCGGGGATCTGGTCGCCGAGCACGTGCTGCCAGAAGGTGGCGCGCGTGTCGGGCGTCTCGTCGGCGCCCTTCAGCGGCCCGACGCCGAGATCGTCGAGCAAACCGACGACGCGCTCGTCGCGTCCGGCTTGCGCGAGGGCTTCGCGCAGCGACGCGGCGGCGGTGCCGCCCTGAATCACATGAATGGTACTCATCGGCCTGTCGTCAACAAAAGAAAACCGCCGGCCGGGAGGACGTTGCGATGTCCAGCCGGCCGGCGGCCCCTAGTGTAAGCGAGATGTGTGACGGCGAGAAACCGTCAGGCGCCGCGACGCGACGCCGCTCAACGCTCGTCGAAGCTCACGACGACCTTGTCGCTGATCGGGTGGCACTGGCACGTGAGCACGAAACCGTCCTTCACTTCGTGCGCCTCGAGCGTGTAGTTCTTCTCCATCCGCACTTCGCCTTCGACTACCTTCGCGCGGCACGTGCAGCACACGCCGCCCTTGCATGCGTACGGCAGCGCGAGGCCCGCGCGCAGGCCCACGTCGAGCAGGCTCACGCCTTCGTACGGCAGACGCAGCTTGCGCTTCTTGCCGTCGAGCACGATTTCGAGGTCGGCGGCCGGCGTCTGGTCGGTGATCTCGACGACCGGTGCGCCGGCCTGCGGCAGCGGCGTGCCGAAGCGCTCGACGTGCACCTTCGCCTGCGGCACGCCGGCCGCGTTCAGCGCGGCTTCGGCCGCGTCCATCATCGGCGCCGGGCCGCAGATGAACGCCTCGTCGATCGCGGCGGCCGGCGTCAGCGTCGCGAGGAATTCCGCGCATTTCGCCTGGTCGAGCACGCCGTTGAACAGCTCGACGTCCTGCAGGTCGTCCGACAGCACGTGATAGAGGACGAAGCGGTTCATGTAGCGGTTCTTCAGGTCCTCGAGCTCCTCCGCGAACATGATCGCGTCGACGCTGCGGTTGCCGTAGATCAGCGTGAACGTGCTGCGCGGCTCGAGTTCGAGCGTCGTCTTCACGATCGCGAGCACCGGCGTGATTCCCGAGCCGCCGGAAAACGCGACGTACTGCTTGCCATGGTCGGCGTTCAGGTGCGTGAAGAAGCGGCCGTCCGGCGTCATCACGTCGATCGTGTGGCCGGGCTTCAGCGTGTCGAACGCGAAGTTCGAGAAGCGGCCGCCGCGCACGCGCTTGATGCCGATGCGCAGTTCGCCGTCGCGATCGTAGTCCGTCGTGCCGACGCAGATCGAATACGAGCGGCGCGTCTCCTCGCCGTCGATGTGGGCCTTCAACGTGACGAACTGGCCCTGCGTGAAGCGGTACGCGTCGCGCAGCTCGGGCGGCACGTCGAACGAGACGGTCACGGCGTCGGCGGTCTCGGGCCGCACGTCGCGGATACGCAGCGGGTGAAATTGCGGGGTCGCCATATTCAGTAGGGTTTGAAGTAGTCGAAGGGTTCGCGGCAGTCGACGCAGCGATACAGCGCCTTGCAGGCCGTGGACGCGAATTGCGCGAGACGTTCGGTGCGCGCGGAGCCGCAGCGCGGGCAGGTGGGCGCCGCGACCGGCCGCGGCACGAAGCGCACGACGTTCTCCCGCGGCACGGCGCTGCCGCACTGGCCGACCGGCGGCGCGATGCCGTACGCGCGCAGCTTGTCGCGCGCTTCCTGCGTGATCCAGTCGGTCGTCCACGCGGGGGCGAGCACCGTCTCGATCCGGTGCGGCGGCAGATCGGCGGCCTGCAGCGCGGCGGCGATGTCCTCGGCGATCTGCGACATCGCCGGGCAGCCCGAGTAGGTCGGCGTGATCACGACTTCGAGCTGGCCGTCGTCCGCGCGGCGGACGTCGCGCAGGATGCCGAGCTCGCGGATCGACACGACCGGAATCTCCGGATCGGGCACGGCTTCGAGCACGTCCCACGCGTGGGCGAGCAGCGGATCGTCGCGGTGCGCGGCGGCGGTAGGGGCGGTGGTCTGGGCGGACATCGGCGGGCTCCGTGGCGTGGGCCGGTTACCAGCTCGCGCCGGGGTGCTGGCGCGCGAGGCTCTGCATTTCGGCGAGCAGGTAGCCCATGTGTTCCGAATGCTCGCCCTGCTTGCCGGTCGTCACGTGCTTCACCGGTGCCGGCAGCGCGAGCGTGGCCTCCGCGAGCGCGTCGTCCACGTCCGCGCGCCACGCGGCCTCGAGCGCGGCCGGCGCCGGGCCGATGCCTGCGGCGACGATCGCGTCGTCGATCGCATCGGCGGCGAAGCATTCGCGCGTGTACGGCATCAGGTAGTCGAGCGCGGCCTGCGCGCGGCGGTGCGATTCGTCGGTGCCGTCGCCGAGGCGCACGAGCCATTCGCGCGCATGCTGGACGTGATAGCGGGTTTCCTTCACCGATTTCGCGGCGATCGCGGCGAGCTGCGTGTCGGTCGACGTTTCCAGCGCGCTCCACACGTGCAGCATCAGCGCCGCGTACAGGAAGTTGCGCACGATCGTCACCGCGTAGTCCTTGTCGGCGTGTGCGGTGCCGGAGACGGGCCCGTAGTGCGGCAGTTCGGCGAGCGTGAAGTTCGCGAACTCGCGCTCGGTGCGGAAGTACGCGTAATCGTCTTCCGTCTTCGCCGCGCCGGTGAGCTGGCGCTCGAGCTCGGCCGCGTGCGTATACAGCATGCGCGCCTGGCCGATGAGGTCGAGGCTCATGTTGGTGAGCGCGATGTCTTCCTCGAGGATCGGGCCATGGCCGCACCATTCGGCGTTGCGCTGACCGAGGATCAGCGCGTTGTCCGCGAGGCGCAGCACGTAGGAGAGGTGTTCGGGCGTGATCGTCATGGCGCGGGCGTTACATGTGGTTGACTTCGTCGGGCAACGTGTAGAACGTCGGGTGACGGTAGATCTTGTCGCCCGCCGGTTCGAACAGTTCGGCCTTCTCGCTCGGGTCCGATGCGGTGATCGCCGACGACGGCACCACCCAGATGCTCACGCCTTCCTGGCGCCGCGTGTAGACGTCGCGCGCCATGCGCAGCGCCATCGTCGCGTCGGCGGCGTGCAGGCTGCCGCAGTGCTTGTGGTCGAGGCCCTGCTTGCTGCGCACGAACACTTCCCAGATCGGCCATTCCTTGTTCATCGCTTTCTCCTGATTCCTGAATTCGGGGGTGCCGCTCAGGCGGCGTGCTGTTCGGCGCGGGCGCGGCGCTTCGCTTCGTGCGCGAGCGCGGCTTCGCGCACCCAGGCGCCGTCCTCGTGTGCTTTCACGCGAGTCGCGAGGCGTTCCTTGTTGCACGGGCCGTCGCCATTGACGACGCGCCAGAATTCGTCCCAGTCGATCGCGCCGTAGTCATAGTGGCCGCGCGCCTCGTTCCATTTCAGGTCGGGGTCGGGCAGCGTCACGCCGAGCACCTTTGCCTGATCGACTGTCGCGTCGACGAATTTCTGGCGCAGGTCGTCGTTCGAGATCCGCTTGATGCCCCATTTCGCGGACTGGCTGCTGTGGACCGAATCGGCGTCGCTCGGGCCGAACATCATCAGTACCGGCCACCACCAGCGGTCGACGGCCTGCTGGACCATCGCGCGTTGCGCGTCGCTGCCCTTCATCATCGACAGCAGCGCGTCGAAACCCTGGCGCTGGTGGAACGACTCTTCCTTGCACACGCGGATCATCGCGCGCGCATACGGGCCGTACGTGCAGCGGCACAGCGGGATCTGGTTCATGATCGCGGCGCCGTCGACGAGCCAGCCGATCACGCCGACGTCGGCCCAGGTCGGCGTCGGGTAGTTGAAGATGCTCGAGTATTTCGCCTTGCCGGCGTGCAGCGCGTCGATCAGCGAATCGCGCGATACGCCGAGCGTTTCGGCCGCGCTGTACAGGTAGAGGCCGTGGCCGGCTTCGTCCTGCACCTTCGCGAGCAGGATCGCCTTGCGCTTCAGGCTCGGCGCGCGCGAGATCCAGTTGCCTTCCGGCAGCATGCCGACGACTTCCGAATGCGCGTGCTGCGAGATCTGGCGTACCAGCGTCTTGCGATATGCATCGGGCATCCAGTCCTGCGGTTCGATCTTGCCGTCCGCGGCCATCACCGCATCGAACCGCGCCTGTTCGGGCGACTCGGCTGCGGCGTCGAGCGGCGCGACGTTGCCGGGGATGTCGAGGGATTGCGTGTACATGGCGAAAGCTCTCGTCCGGTTGAATGTGTGCGAAGTATAAACCAACCGACCGGTCGGTTAATAAATTTGTTGCGAATTTTCGGCGAGACACGGGTAAACGAGGGACGTCGGGGCGCGATCCGGTCGCGCACGTGTGGCCTCGCACGTGGGTCTCGCGTCTTCTGCGGCACAATGCCCGCTTTCCGATGAGGATTTTGCCGATGTCATTTCGAAGCAGTGTCGCCGCGGCCGTGCTGGGCGCGGCCGTTTTCGTGTCGCCGCTTGCGGCGTCGGCGGCGTCGGGCTCGCCGGTGGGTTGGGTCGCCGCGTGGGCGACCGCGCTGCAGCCGATTCCTGACCTCGCCGCACCGCCGCCGCTCTATCGCGCACCCGACGTGGCCGGGAGAACCGTGCGGCAGATCGTCTACCCGACCGTGTCGGGGCGGGCCGCGCGGATTCGCGTGAGCAACGCCTACGGTCGCGCGCCGCTGGTCGTCGAGGCCGCGAGCCTCGCGCGTGCCGGCGAAGGGGCCGCGCTCGCCGGCGGCGCGGTGGTGCCGGTCCGGTTCGGCGGCAGCGCGTCGGTGACGCTCGCCCCGGGCCAGGCGCGCGAAAGCGATCCGGTGTCGATCGACGTGACGGCCGCGCAGCCGTATGCGATTAGTCTCCAGATGGGGCCGAACCAGCGGATGACGGTCTGGCATCGCGTGTCGAACCAGTTCAACTATGTGTCCGCGCCGGGCGATCACGTGGGCAATCCGGGCGCCGACGTGTTCCGCACCCGCTTTACTCAATATGCATGGGTGACGGAACTTGCCGTCGAAGCCGGCTCCGCACGCGGCAGCGTCGCCGCGATCGGCGATTCGATCACCGACGGGTTGCGCTCCAGCGTGAACCGGAACCGTCGCTGGCCCGACGCGCTCGCACGCCGGCTGATGGCGTCGAGTGCCGATTCGATCGGCGTCGTGAATCTCGGCATCAGCGGGAACCGGCTGCTCAGCGATTCCGCGTGTTACGGCACGTCGCTGGCGTCGCGGTTCGAGCGTGACGCGCTGTCGCGCTCGGGCGTGAAGGCGGTGATCGTGCTGATCGGGATCAACGACATCAACTTTGCGGCGATGCCGCCGCGCGCGGGGCTCGATTGCGATCACCCGCATACGCAGGTGACCGCCGCGTCGCTGATCGACGGCTATCGCCGGCTGATCGACGCGGCGCATCGCCAGGGCGTGAGGGTATTCGGCGCGACGCTGACGCCGGCGGCGTTGCCGGCCGGACGCGAAGCGATCCGGCTCGAGGTGAACCGGTGGATCCGGAGCGGAGGCGGGTTCGACGGCGTGGTGGACTTCGACGCTGTGCTGCGCGATCCGGCGCGCCCGAGCGTGCTGCAGCGCCGATACGATAGCGGCGACGGCATCCATCCGAGCGATGCGGGCTACACGGCGATGGCCGATGCGGTGCCGATCGAGCAACTGCGGGCTGCGGTGGGCGGCAAATGACGCGCCTCTATATATAGAGGGAAAGGTTGCCGACGGCCTGCGGGCCGGCAGCGCGACATCGTCCGTCGAGCCAGAAGCCTCCGTGCGCGCGGAGGCTTTTTCAAACTTTCTTCACAAAGGGCTTGCGCGGATAGGGGCGGATGCATAGAATCACGCCTCTTTCGCGCTAACGGAAACGCGGCGCGGGAGGAAGGGAAGCGGTGCTGTTGGGGTTCGGTCGTAGCGAGCCTTGGCGGTACAGGAAGTTGAGCCCCGCAGTCGCAACGAAGTCGTTCAGAAAGTTGTTGACGAGCTGCGAAACATGGTTCATAATTTCGCTTCTCTGCTGCTGAAAACGCAGCGCTGCCGGGAAACACGAAGTTCCTCGCAGAATGCTCTTTAAAAATTAACAGCCGATAAGTGTGGGCGCTTGATGGAAGCGAGCTGATCCTCGGATCAGATAGCGAAAGTATCAAGAGTCTCACACTAAAGTAAGTCAGGTTTATGAAGTGAT
>NZ_JAGIQD010000094.1:0-276 GCF_017815045.1 Burkholderia sp. CpTa8-5 | reverse complement strand
TCGCTGTCCACTTCGACTTCGACAGGTCTGTCGTCCGCGAACAGCTCCATCACGTCGCTCTCGACCTCGACCTCGACAGGTCTCTCGTCGGCGAATAGCTCGATCACGTCGCTCTCGACTTCGACCTCGACTGGCCTGTCGTCGGCCAACAGCTCGATCTCGTCGCTGTCGACCTCGACCTCGACGGGTATCAATTCGTTGTCGACGGGCCTCAGCTCGACCGATAGCTCGGTGACGTCGTTGTCGACCTCCACGTCGACCGGCCTGTCGTCGGCG
>NZ_JAGIQD010000093.1:0-326 GCF_017815045.1 Burkholderia sp. CpTa8-5 | reverse complement strand
GATGGAGCTGTTCGCGGACGACAGACCTGTCGAAGTCGAAGTGGACAGCGACGTGATCGAGCTATTCGCCGACGACAAGCCGGTGGACGTGGAAGTCGACAGCGACGTCACCGAGCTATCGGTCGAGCTGAGGCCCGTCGACAGCGAATTGATGCCGGTCGAGGTCGATGTGGACAGCGACGTGATGGAGCTGTTGGCCGACGACAGGCCGGTCGAGGTCGAAGTCGACAGCGACGTGATGGAGCTATTCGCCGACGACAGGCCGGTCGACGTGGAGGTCGACAACGACGTCACCGAGCTATCGGTCGAGCTGAGGCCCGTCGACA
>NZ_JAGIQD010000092.1:0-336 GCF_017815045.1 Burkholderia sp. CpTa8-5 | reverse complement strand
TTCCACGTCCATCTCGAGACGCTTCCGCTATCCAAATTACTTACTTCTTCCAGATTGTTAAAGAACGACAGCCGATATCTGTTGATATCCTCTGACTGGCTCAATCGCCAATGAGAAAAACTCGAACCAAACTTCATTCGAATGTTTGTCATTGAGGATTATCGAAAGCGGCCGGCATTATAACCGGTTAAACCGCTAACAGACAGTCTTTCTGTCTCAATCAACAGCCGATAAGCGTGAGCGCTCAACTTGTGCGAGAAGCTCTGGAAAGGAGGTGATCCAGCCGCACCTTCCGATACGGCTACCTTGTTACGACTTCACCCCAGTCATGAATCC
>NZ_JAGIQD010000091.1:0-338 GCF_017815045.1 Burkholderia sp. CpTa8-5 | reverse complement strand
ATTCGAACCCCTGTACTCACCGTGAAAGGGTGATGTCCTAGGCCTCTAGACGAAGGGGACAACGTACTGCTTACATCCTTAACGAGAAAGCCCGTTCAAAAAAACGCTTTTTGAACGGGCTTCGTTCTGGCGGAGCGGACGGGGCTCGAACCCGCGACCCCCGGCGTGACAGGCCGGTATTCTAACCAACTGAACTACCGCTCCAGCTTTTCTGCACCACCGCCTGCAGGATCTCGTCACGTTCCTGCACGCGTTGCGACACTTCCATGAAACGCCGCTGAATCTGGCGTCCCCTAGGGGATTCGAACCCCTGTACTCACCGTGAAAGGGTGATGTCC
>NZ_JAGIQD010000090.1:0-344 GCF_017815045.1 Burkholderia sp. CpTa8-5 | reverse complement strand
TGGCTAACACTTCCCCTTGCCGGGCGTGTAGAGGACTTTCACCTCCAAGTGAGTGCGCCCTGCCGGGCGCACCAAAACAAAGCCGGCACGAGGCCGGCTTTGTCATCGAAACACAACGTACCGCCCGCGCCCCTTCACCGCATGCACGCCACGGCCAGCTTCCCGACCGTGATCACCGCCTGCTCGATCTCCGGCGACCACGGGCTGCTGTAGTTCAACCGGATGAAGTTCCGGTAGTTGTCCGTGATCGAAAACATGTAGCCCGGGCCGATCGTGATCCCCTGCTCCAGCGCAAGCTGGTACAACCGCATCGCATCGACCTGCGCCGGCAACTCGACCCACAG